>JAKBAF010000053.1 GCA_021809305.1 bacterium | reverse complement strand
AAAGGGCCCTCAGAGCATCGGCTTTCAGCGCTACGCAGCCCGCAAGATCGAGCCTTTTAAGAAGAGGTGTCGATAGAGAGAGTTGTGCTAGACGGGAGCAGCCCTGTAAAGAGAGAGCGAGGAGTTTCGGAGATTCAAGAGAGAGGCTGGCAAGGCTTGCTCCATCAAGGCTTAGGTGAGTTAAGTGGGGAGGAAGTCCCGTCTTAGGAAAAAGCATCAATTGCGACCAGCCATTAAGGGAGAGGCGGATAACCTGCTGGCACCGACTAAAGAGGTCCTTTAGGGCGAATGCAGAGACGTTAGGGCAGTCGCTAAGATCGAGTAGGGTAAGGTGTGGAGAGCTCTCTAATATGGGGAGGAGAAGCTTGTCTGTCAGCGTCTTCCACCCCTTAAACGAAAGAGAGGTAAAAGAGCAGTGCGCCATCTCGATTAACAAACGCGCCTGCTCTTCTTCCCCTTCGACCTTCTCCCCATCAAACACTCCTGATTCTAGCTGGAGAGCTTCTACAGGTGCTAGTGGCGCTATTGCATGTTCTTGCAAGTACAAAAGCGCCTCGTCTATTGTAGGACGCTCGTTTGGATTGAGGTTCCAGCACCGTATAATGACCTCTTTCATCGGACCCGGCGTCCATTCGCTAATTGGGTCGCGATTGCCCTCTGTCACACGTTTGGCAATAACCCCTGGGTTTAACCCCTGCAGAGGGGGCAGACGCGCTCCAAGCTCCCACAAGAGCACTCCAAAGCTATAGATATCCGCCGCCATAGAATTGCGTGGATTATCACCCAGTAGTTCTGGCGCCGACCAAGCCCAAGACCATGAGACGCAGGTTCCGAAAGTAGCATTTTCGCTTCTTATTTTCGAAAAGCCAAAGTCGCACACTTTTGCTCTCCACCAATTGTCGAGCAGGACATTTGGACTTTTTAAATCGTTGTGCGTCACTCCGTTTTTGTGCAAATAGGCTATGCCTGCAGCAATATCCACTCCTATTTGATAGAGATCCTTTGGAGAGATCCTCCTTGAGCTTCTAAGGAGCTCATCGAGAGGGCCGCCAGGCATGTATTCCATCACTAAGGAGTAACTACCCTCTCGTACATCGACTCCAAGGAACTGCACAACTCTTGGATGGTTAAGTCGCTCCATGATCTTCACTTCGTACTCAAATTGCGCTATCTGATCGGGCGCTACGCGCTGTAGCGTTTTGATCGCCACCTCATGCCCCTTGTAGACGCCGTAGTAGACGTCGCCAAAGCCTCCACTGCCAAGTTCACGTCCACGCATGGGGGGCCCCTCAAGCCTCCTATATTGAGAAGTGATCCTAGTGCGCTCTTCCATCTCGATCTCCTTCAAATAAGGTAAACTTACCTCTCAGATCTCTTATAACGAGCTGAGGGAACTTGAACTAATTCGGAAACAGTATCAAAAATTGAACTTTGCCCCAAGTGAAATTTAACTTTTTTTGTCATTGCTGCCGCGACCCGGTCCCCGGGTACACATGACCCCACGAGGCTCATTCGATAGAGTCCTAAATCGCGGTAGTGATGGGAGTGCTGGTAGCCCCGTGTGGAATGAATGCGCCGGTAGGCCTAGAGTAGAACGCGGGGTTAAATGGCAGTAAATAATCAAGCTGCGGTAGCAGCGATAGATAACAAATGCTTGCCTCGTAAAAATAAAATTTAACCAATAAGCTCAGTTTGTTGATCTTATGGAATGACCTTTATTGAGGCGTGCCATACAACCACTGTCGTCGCTTCCGCGACTCCGGTTTTGTCGCTGGCCCTACTACCCCACGTTCCGCAGGGCCTACCGACCCTGCTCCACGCGGGGCTATCCACGATTATCGCTTCCGCGATTTAGGACAGAGACCTTGCTAGCCAATACTTCGCATCATACAAGCTAGCTTCGAGATCCACGTGATACTGGAGTATTTACAAAATAGCTTTTATTAAGTAGAACTTTTGCAAGACGCCTTGCGAAGGAAGTGTGATGGTCTTTAACAGGTTTTTTGATCCAAAGAATGGGTTTGCTCTTAAGCGGATCGTTGGCACGGAGCAGAACAAAGAGATCCTGCTCCACTCATAATTCGATAAGGCTCTATTGAAAAGGCAAAGCCTTTTCAATAGAGAGCATTAAAGCCAACAACGCTAGAGCTGAAGGTTCCGATAGTAAAGGGTGTCCAGAGGGCAAAAGCCCTCTGGTGGGGGTTTGGGGGCAACGTCCCCCAAGGCGGCATGCTAGTGAAAGCGCTCCAGGTCGACAGGGAGGGTGATGGTGAAGGTGGTACCTTTACCAAGCTTGGACTGGACGGAGATCTTGCCAAAATGCTTTTCGATGATGGTCTGAACGATGGAGAGTCCGAGACCAGAGCCACCGAGGCGGCGGGAGTGGGCTTTGTTTACAGTGTAGAAGCGTTGGAAGATCTGTTCGAGATCCTCTTGCGGGATGCCCATGCCTTTGTCTGCGATCGTGATCATGATCTCATCTCTTTTGGGCGTTGTGGCAATTGTCACATCAATTTGGGCGGGGGGCGTTGAGTACTTTGCGCCATTGTCTAGAAGATTCATCACGGCAAGCTCGAGAAGGTCGGGGTCGGCAAGAAGGGTGAGCTCTTCTTGAACGGGCTTGTGGATGCGGATCTCGGCGCTGCTATAGACAGAGAGCACCATCTGCCGACAAGATTCGACAAGGTCACCGATTTTGCACTTTTGGAGGTTACCACGAGGCAAATTCTCAATGTCCGCTAAGCGAAGGAGGTTTTTTACAAGCCGCTCCATCCGCTCGCAATTACGGGTAATCTTCTCTGTGATCTGCTGGGTCATCTCTCGGCCGATATCGGGATGATCGTGGAGGGCCTCGGCAAAACCGCGCACGATAGTGATGGGGGTCTTAAGCTCGTGCGAGGCGTTGGCAATAAAGTCCTTGCGCATCTCTAAGACTTTATAATGAGTTGACTTGTCCTGGAGTATGAGAACCGCGCCTGATTCGATCTCTTTGGGCACAGCAATGACATCGAGATAGATCCGCTTGCGCTCGAGGGAGAGCTGGCGTGTTGAGGTGAGAATCTTCCCCTCCTGCTGACAGTTGAGGAGGAGATCGTAAAATTCTTTTTGGTCTGTGACCATAAAGTCTTGACCTATGAGCTCCCCACGGCCCATCTGGAGCATCTCAAGGGCTGTGTGGTTGACATCTGTGATCAACATCTCGGCATTAACAGCGATTACCCCTTCAACGAGCGATTCAAGAACCGCCTCCTTTTCATTCCGCTCAGCCTTAAGGGTATTGATCTGATCTTCGATTTTTGAGGTCAGTGAGTTTAGCGTATCAACCAGGGTCTGGAACTCGCTATGCTTCTTACGCTTTGACCAGAGCTTCACCTCCGGAAGGTGCTCAGTTTTTCCCTCTTGGTAAGGTTTAATAGCGCGAACAATTGTCTGAATGGGAGCTGTAAGGCGATAGGTAATCAGTGACGTTGCAAGCACAAAGAGAAGTAGAAGAACCACACCTATGATAAAAAAACCGATTTCAAAATCTCTCTGCAATCGCTCCATCTCATCTACAGGATAGGCAATGCGCATCACATAGGTCTGCCCGTTTAAGATGAAGCTCTTTGCAACGTATGCAAGGTGCATCTTGAGAACATGGGAGTAGCCCTCCTGGAAGGCGATTCCCTTCTCAAGGGCAGATTGGACGACGGGATGGTTTTGCAAAAAGATGGCAGGATAGTCTGGTTTGGTTTCTACCTTGCCATGCGAATCATAAAGAATCTCTCCTTTTGAGTTGATCAAGGTAATGCGGTAGAAGAGATAGGCCTCCCTCTCGTGAAGCGCGCGAACCATGTTTGCCTCACTCGGGCCGCCTCCATTTGCCGCTGTAGTTACGACGTCAATCATCTCGTCCGTACGCTTTACAAGACCGTTTTTTACGATGTGACGGACTACAATTGAGGCAAAAGGAAAAAGAAGCGCAAGAAAGAGAAGAAAGATGACAACATAACTGAGATAAAGTCTCCGCTGAAAACTCATAAGGACGGCCCTGCCTCCAAATCTGGGTCACCCATCTCACTTGGAGGGGTGCGCTTGTCAGGATTATGGGCCATCTCGGCACTAAAATGCTTGATATGCGCTACAAGCTCGTTTAGATGCGCACTCTCCTTAAGGCCAAGAACTTGGTAGACGTGGTGAGCGTGGGAGAAACCCTTGAACTGCATCTCAGCTCTGTCCTTTACGATAATATTGTCCGCAATTTGAGGATATCTCAAGACATCGTCTGTGATGAGGACCTCCATCCCTTGCGCCTCAGCGCAGAGGCGAGCGGCCAAGTTGACGTTAGCCCCCATGACGGTATAGTTCAACCGCATCTCAGCTCCCATGTTTCCAGCCACCATCGGCCCTGTCTGTATTCCAATGCCAACCTCTGCAACGATCAAGCCCTGGCCTTGTCGCTCCTCATTCCACTTAGTCAATGCATCGCAGATGGCAAGGGCTGCGAGAACCGCCTGTAGAGGGCTATACTTATGCGGCACCGGAGCGCCAAAGAGGGCCATTACGGCATCACCGACATACTTATCGATCACGCCTTGGTGATTCTCGATGATCTCGGTCATTACTGTCATGTAGCTATTGATAAAGATAATGACCTCATCGGGAGGAAGGTTCTCGGTAAGTTGAGAGAAGCCACGAATATCGGCAAAGAGGACCGTAGACTCTCGGACCTCACCGCCCAGGTGGACGTGGCCGATAAGAATCTCATCGGCGATCTCTTTTGAGACGACCTTATTGAGGACAGACCGAAGCTTTTCCCTATCCGCAAGCCCCTTGACCATCTGAGAGAAGGCTCTGGAGAGAACGCTGATCTCACTGTGCGAGGTGGCCGATAGGGGGGGGAGGAGAATCTCATCGAAGCGCCCCTCCGCCACTTGCTCTGCCGCCCTTGCAAGAAGCGTAATTGGGCGGGTAAAGTGGCGTGAGAGCAGCTCTAGCACCAGCAGGCTTAAGATAAAGACCCCGAGCGCCACCGCAATGATTCGGCGAGAGATCTCTCCTGTAAGCGCATGGGAGCGCTCCTTAAAGGCGTCAAGGGGTCCAAAGAGCTCGCTTGCAGGAACTATCCCGATAATAGCGAAGGGCCATGCAGGTTCGGGCATATAACGCTGGTAGAAGTAAATTTGCCCTACAAGTTCGATAAAGCCGTTGTCGCTAAGGCTGCTCAGCTGGTCCTCCAAGTCGGCGGCCATGGCTCCGGGATCTGAGCGATTGGTTGTCATCAGTTTTTCGACAATCTTTCCCTCATAAACGGCGAAGGTCGGCTCACCACTCACCTGCGTGAGGGCAAGCAGGAGTGGGCTTGTTGAAACACCCAGAGTGAGAAAGGAGGGGGTTACCCCCTCACCTTCTGGTGTCAGCTGCAAGCTGTTGACAATGGAGACCGCAGAGTGTGAGGCTGCAAGACCAAATGCCGAGCCGATCGGAAGGGCGGGATTCAGGGGAGGATTAGCGCTTAAAAAGCTCGCGGCATCAAAGAGAGAGTGCTCTGAGAAGATCTCCCTGCTGATAATGGCGGTGCCTACCTCAACACCTGAGATGATCCGCGCAGCGCCAATCGGAGCGTCCGAGGCTAGGGGAGAGCCTCCCTCACCCTCTGCTGCGCTGATAAGGCTCAATGCGGTGACCATTTCGAGGATATTGATACGCCGCACCTCTCTCACAAATTTGTTAAAGAAGGTGTTTATCATTGAATTTGCACCGAATCGTCCCTCTTGCTCCTCCTTAATGGTTGAGGCAATCGCCGTATGACCTTCACCACTTGCAGCCAGAAACTGCTGAAGAAAATAGGGAATGTCTGTTGGAGAAGAGCGCAAAGCCGCACCGGCCTTGAGGTCATCCATATGGGCCTTTAGTTTCAAGAGATTCTCTTGGCTAGGCTTGCCAAAGCTCTCCCTTAAATACTTTTGTGCGCCTTCAAGATGCTTTAAGAAGGCACGGGCGGTATCAAATTCCATTCCCGCTAAAGCGGCTACATTGCCCTTCACACCCGTTTTGCGAGAGCTATCTGAATAACTATCTAGCTTGCTCCATAGCTGGATTGGATCAAAGAGAAGGTAGGTCTTTGGAGCGTCGGATGAGGCGTTGACCTCCTCCCAGCCCTGAGGCTTCTCGATAGTGGCTGGAAGCCAGATTCCTATGGAGACAATCGCCTCTGTTAAATCAAGCGTTGGTGAAATCACCACCCAGGCTAGCTCATCGCTTAGCGGCACCTGCTCTGTAAGGTGCAGATGAGCTTGCGATAGATCGATTGTAGCCGATGTAGCCGATGGTCCACTGCCCTCTGTGACCTGAAAGAGATCTAGCCTCTCGCTGTATTCAAGAAGCTTCGCCCCTCTTAGCCAGACATTTTGACTAGATCCTGCCTTGTAGGCTATCGCCTCTTCACTGAGAAGTGTCTTACCGGTCACAAGAAAGAGGAAGGCATCGATTGTCCCTTGGGCACGATGAACCTGATCCTCAAGCCAATGGGTAAAATTTTCCTGCGTCTTATGCCACTGATCGAGCTCCATCTCCAGAAAGCGCTTTTCATCGTCTCGGACGTGCCTGTCTACGATGTATAGCGGAACAAAGTAAACAGCAAGGCATATCAAAAACAAAAGGCCGCTGACAAAGAGAAAGAGCCGGGTACTCAGCTGCATCGAGGAGAGATCCCATCAAAAAAAAATAGATAAAAACTTGGCATCTCCCTAGAGAGTATCAAGTTGATCGAGCAGGGTATCTCCTAGCGGATTGGCCTCTCCACCACCGCCACTCTTGCGCGCTGCAATTCGCCCAAGGAGCTCTTTAGCGAGCACTTTTCCAAGCTGTACTCCCTCCTGATCAAAGGAGTTAATATTCCAGATAAACCCCTGGAAGGCCACCTTATGCTCGTAGAGCGCAAGAAGGGCACCCGCTGTATAGGCATCGAGCCTCTTGGCGAGAAGGATAGAGCTCGGACGGTTCCCAAGGAACTCTTTGTTGGGATTGTCGCTCCCTTGCCCCATTGCAAGAGCTAAAGCTTGAGCTAAGAGGTTGGCAACGAGCTTCTCCTGTGAGGTTGTTCCCTCAACCTCGAGATCCTCACCTCGCTGGCTCTTTTGAAAGCCAATGAATTCAAGCGCGATCGTATCAGTTCCCTGGTGGACCAGCTGAAAGAAGGAGTGCTGCGCATTGGTTGCCGGCTCACCCCAAATGATGGGCCCGGTGGGGTAGTCTACCCTCTCACCGTGTCTGTCTATGTGCTTGCCGTTGGACTCCATGTCAAGCTGCTGGATATGAGCGGAAAAGCGAGAGAGAGCGCTTGAGTAGGGAATCACGGCGAGTGTAGGTACGCCCAAGAAGTCGCGATTCCAAATCCCTAGTAGTGCTAAAAGCAGAGGGAGGTTGGATCCCACCTCGCGCTTAAGTGCCAGCTTGTCCATGGCATTGGCCCCTCTTAGGAGTTCGTGGTAAACCTCCATGCCGAAGGCGAAGGCGAGCATAACGCCTCCCACCATGCTTGTCCCACAGTAGCGCCCCCCGATCCAGTCCCACATGTAGAAGGCTGCGCGTTTGGCCTGCAAATCATCCATTGGAGATCCCTTCCCTGTCGCTGCGATAAAGTGCTCCTCTGGCTTTAGACCCGCCTTGCGATAGCGTGCGCGAGCGAGCTCTTCGTTGGTCCTTGTCTCAAGGGTTGTTCCAGATTTGGAGACGGCCATAACAAGCGTTGAGTTAAGGTCTAGGGCATCGAGAACG
>JAKBAF010000052.1 GCA_021809305.1 bacterium | reverse complement strand
GATGAGCGTTTTGCCAGAACCTGTAGGGCCCAATAGCAGAACGTTCGATTTGCTGTACTCAATCTCGGGCGCCTCACTGGAGAGGGCTCTGATCCGCTTATAGTGGTTATAGACGGCAATGGAGACCGTTCGCTTAGCCGTCTCCTGACCGATGATATACTCGTCTAAGTGTGACTTTATCTCTCTCGGCTTGAGTATCTTCGTTGCAATTGGCGCCGCTCTTTTATCAACGATTCCCATGCAAAGACGAACGCATTTATCGCAGATAAAGACATTAGGGCCTGAGATGAGCTTTTCAACTGCATCCTCTGTGCGTCCACAAAAGGAACAGGAACTTAGCTCTTTAGAAGAGAAGGACTTTTTACTCATAGGAAGGGCTCTTTACCTCTTTTTCGCCTCGTGCTTCGGAGAGGGGGTGACGACCTCATCAATCAGGCCGTACTCTTTGGCCTCTAAAGGCGTCATAAAAAAGTCACGCTCAGAGTCCCTGATGATCTGCTCAATCGGCTTTTCTGAATGGTGAGCCAGGATCTCAGCTAGCGTATGCTTAGTGCGTCCGATCTCTTTCACCTGGACAGCAATGTCTGCGGCAGGGCCTGTCACCCCTCCGAGAGGTTGGTGGATCATCAACCTGCCGTTTGGAAGAGAGAAGCGCTTACCCTTTGCCCCGGCGGCAAGGAGAAGAGCCGCAATTGATGCCGCCTGCCCAATACAGTAGGTGTGGATCTCACATCCCAGCCACTGCATCGTATCGTAGATCGCAAGTCCAGAAGAGACGACGCCCCCCGGTGAGTTGATGTAGAGATGGATCGCCTTACCAGGGTCATCCATCTTCAAAAAGAGAAGCTGCGCAACGACTGCATTTGCAATTGGATCGGAAATCTCGGTACCAATAAAGACGATTCGATCCTGCAAGAGGCGGGAGTAGATATCCATAGATCTCTCGCCTCGGCCCGTATCTTCAATCACGTAAGGGGTGAGTGTATTGCGCGCCATCCTATCTCCTTTCATCTCGCTGTGCAGCTCCTGGGGGACAAAGACATACCATATTCGTAGGGTTATAGCCCCCCTTGCTGCCGGCAGTCAAGGCTTAAATGCGCAACTGGAGGGGTAATCCCTCAGGTACATCCCTTAAGCAGAGCCCCGGGTACTGGGGCTACTTTTGCTCTGGTTCACCCTTTGGAGGTGCTTTAAGAAGAAGATCTTCAACCTTGCGCACCATCAATTGGTAGATCGCAGAGGCTCGGTAGTCCTCAAATGTGGGTAGAGGCTCACTCTCACCCCGCCCTTCCCTCTCTCGCTTATCAACTGCCGCGAGCTGATAGGCGGCTTTTTCAACCTCCTCCTTGCTGAGCAAGTTCCCTGTCTGCTGGCAGATGCCCTTAGCCAAAAAGAAGCGCTGAAGGTAGGCGAGTGCCCCATTTAAGGCCTCCTGTTCGATATTCGCCTCTCCCTTGAGTATCTCCTCAGGGGTGTGCTCCTTTTGGAGCACTGAGACGATCTGTCTAATACGTCGCTGACGCTCCATGGAAACAAGGGATGCCGGCAGGTCAAAGGAGTAGCGCTCTAGCAGCCAC
Source organism: bacterium (assembly GCA_021809305.1). Classification (GTDB taxonomy): domain Bacteria; phylum Chlamydiota; class Chlamydiia; order Chlamydiales; family JAFEGQ01; genus JAKBAF01. The sequence goes on along the minus strand of JAKBAF010000052.1, from coordinate 6,206 downwards.
TTCCATAGCCCCTCTCCCCTCTTCTCTTGAGCACGACCCCCCTCCTCCTTCCTGAGCTGCTCCTCGGTTCGCACGCGAAGCATCTCATGTGATTCGACTCCCATGCCGGCTAGCAGCACCTTATCCTCTGGTGGAACCCATCGCACAAGGGAGCGTATCGTCACTCGGCAGAGCCTTGGCTCAAAAGTGGATTTCTGCTCATCGGTTGCATCGGGCTCAGGCTCGCTCATCCCCTCGACCGTCTCGCCGACGCTCTTACCAATAAGAAGCCGGATCAGCCAGGCGGGTACAGATGGCGTCTTCAGCTCAGCAAGCTGGTTTGTGAAGATCTTGTTTGTCGCCCCCCCCTCAACCGTCTCAAGATCAAGGCGTATAAAATCGCTCTCAACAAGTGGACGCTCCTCTTCGGAGGGCTCAAAGCGGCCAAGGAATTTGAGGTAGTCTTCAATACGCTTATCGACCATCTCTGGGGTCACTTCGGCAACTTCGATCTGGGGAATTTCGATTTCGCCTAAGTTGACGGAGGGAACCTGCGGCTCCCGCTCAAAGCGAAAGGTAACCTCGGTTCCTTCGAGCGAGAGATCGAAGACCTGCCACGATGGCCGCACATTGCTGTTCCAGGGTGTAGTCAGCGTTAACCTCATGCACTCGCGAAAGGCGACCTGGGCAGTGCAATCCTTCCACGCCGAATCGATTGCAGAGGAGAAGCGCCTCTTTATCATCTCTTCGGGCACTTTTCCCTTGCGAAAGCCGGGAAGGGAGGCGCTGCGCCTCACCTCTTTGATGGCCTCCTGATACGCCTCACGGCAGAGAAGGGGCGAGGCGAGCGCTTTGAACTCGACAACGCAGCCAGGTGATTGCGTGACTTTAAGCGTTATTCGCTCGTTTTGAAACTCATCGCTGGGCGGCTTTGTCGAATCCATCTAGGCTATCTCTTTAACGCTTTAAGGATCTTGAATCGGTTTTAATTCTGACCTACCACAGGCAGGTTCTTTACAACAGGGGTCGCATGTGATGCATCGAAGGGCCCGCGAGCCTAAAGGGGTAACTATCGAGGTGGTTGCAAAACTCCAGATGACCGCCTTCTGGCGCTTTTACCGATCTTTGCAATCACCTCTATCGGCTAAGAAAAAAAGCGGGTGATGAGATTTGAACTCATGACCCTCACGTTGGCAACGTGATGCTCTACCACTGAGCTACACCCGCATATGAAACTGGCGGCAACTATATCTCTGTGGGCAATTTTCCTTCAACGAATGCGATTTCATCATTCGATCGGAAGTGGGATTAAAAAATTGTTGCCCTTTATTATGAGCAACTTAGGACGCAAGAGAGCGATTAGGATTCCAAATTCGTTGCGTTTGTCATGGGAAATCGCTACAAGCTGGGGTCGATCCGTTTTAGCCGCCAATGGTCGAGATAATATGTTAAATTTTCGAAAACTTAAGCAAGATCTCTCGCCGTCAATCGTTAGCGAAGGGCAGACCCTCTTTGATGAGGGGATGGTGGTCTCCGCAAAAATTCTCCACTTCGACGGCTCCAGCGTCCGAGTTGGCGCAAGTATCAAGGGCGCCTTTGACAATTTCTATGAGAGCGAGGTCGAGATCAATCGGAGCGCCTCGGAGGTTGCCGACTCTAACTGCGACTGCTCCTATCGCTTCGACTGTCAACACTTAGCAGCCGTCCTCTTCTATCTCGAGCGCCACCTCAACCAGCTCCTCGTTGATTTTTCTAAAGAGAGTGAGTCGGAAGGTGAGGCCAAAGGGCTCACTCAGTCTGTAAAGGAAGGACTTGAGGCGACCCTAAAGCAGGTTGAAAAGCGGGAATCGGCGCGGCGCGGTCGCACCTATGAAAGGGAGCTGCTTGCCGAATATGGGACAGCCTCCGCCGTTCTTGGAAGCTCGATCTTCTTTCTTCCCGAATCAGAGCTAAGCCTTGATCGCGCAGAGCTTGCTGTTATCTTCTCGCAGGACGCCAAAGCTCTCCTCGAGCAGGGCAAAGATCCCGAAATACAGATCGCCCTACGGCTTCCATCACGCTCAAAGCCCCTCTATGTTCCCAACATCCGCGAATTTCTCGAAGGTATCCGCTACCGCGAGCCCCTCCTCCTCTCAGGCAGGCGCTACTTCTTTACCCTCGACTCCTTTGAAGAGGATGCCCGCGAGATCCTCCTCCACCTCCTCGACTCCTCGCGCTTCCTTGCACCAGATGATGAGCGCGGCCCAAGGGTTGCAGAGCTCGAATCCAAGGTCTTCGGCATGCTCCTTGCACGGGCCTATGAGATGGCTTGTGCAAGGCTTGGCGCTGCCGGTTATGTAGCCCAGCAAGGAGAGCGGCTGGCTATTCCCTATCTCTATCAAGGCAGTCTCGAGAAGCCTCTCACCTTCTCCCCATCGCCAGCAGCTCTTCGCTTTGTCATTGAACTCTTTGAGGCGCACGGTCCAAAACTCTTTCTCAAGCCGACAATTGTAGTCGATGAAGGGGTCCTCCTCCTAAGCGATCTCCTCCTCCTCGAATGCGCCAAGCCCGGCCTCATCTACCAAGAGACCTACTACAGATTCCAGCCGAAGCTGCTAAGACTTCACCTGCGTGATGTCGCAGCTCTGCGAGACATCACCATACCAGAGCCGCTCTTCGGCAGCTTTGTTGAAAATGCCCTGCCAGAGCTCATGCGCTACGCCGAGGTCAGTGGTCATGAGAAGCTCGAGAAGTTTGTTACCCTCCCCTATATCGAAGAGCTCTGCGGCTCCTGTCTCATCGAGTATCTCGACGGGGAGCTCGAGGCCCGCCTCACCTTCCGCTATGGCGACAGAGAGGTTCCGGCAATCTCAAATCAGCTGACCTACGAGCTTGCCACAAGCTTCATTAGTGAAGAGGGGATACTCGCCCGCAACCTCGTAGAGGAGCGCGCCATCATTCAAGAGCTCTTTGACGGCTTCACCTATCGCCCAGAAGAGGGCGCCTTCATTGCCAAGACAGAGAAAAAGATTGTCGAGTTCATGACCGAGGTCGTTCCCCGCCATCAGGGGCGTATTGCATTTGAATGCCCGCAAAACCTCCTCGATCAATTCCTCTACGATGACACCCGGTTCACACTCACCTTCAAGGAGGGGCCGCGCTTCGACTGTTTCATCGCAGAGCTTAAAGTAGACGGCCATCTCAAAGGGGTTACCCTCGATCGCCTCTGGGATGTCATCACCTCGAAGCGGAACTTTATCGAGCTTGATGCAAAAAGCCCCATCGATAAGAAGGGCCGTCGTACAAGAGCTGGCCAGAGGCTCCAAAAGACCCTCGTCCTCGATCTAGACAGGCTAACACCTCTTGTGCAGCTCTTCGATGAGATTGGACTGAAGACACTAGATGACCATGAGCAAGAGCGCCCCCTCTGGAGCCTCGCCTCCGTCCAATCTGACACCTTTGCAGGTCTCCCAGTTGAGGTCCACATCTCTCCTAAATTGCAAGAGATCCAAAAGCAGATCCTCGGCGAGAGCGCTTTGCAGTCAAGCCCCATACCCACCTCCGTCTGCGCCGAGCTTCACAACTACCAGGTCGAAGGGGTCCACTGGCTAGAGCGCCTCCGTCGCATGCATTTGAGCGGCATACTTGCCGATGACATGGGCCTTGGCAAGACCGTCCAAGCAATCACCGCCATCACCCAGCATGTCGAAGAGGGTTGCGGTGTCTCACTTGTTGTCTGCCCAACCTCACTTGTCTACAACTGGGACCAAGAGATACAGCGCTTCAACCCCAAACTAAAGACCCTTGTCATCGATGGCGCCCCCGCCCTGCGAAAGCGGCTCCTTGCAAAAGCTAGCAAAGTCCACATCATCATTACCTCCTACAGCCTCCTCCAAAAGGATATCGAACTCTACGAGTCCATACCCTTCGCCTACGCCATACTCGATGAGGCGCAGCACATCAAAAACAGGGGTACGCGCAACGCCAAGTCTGTTAAGCGTATTCAAGCCGCCCATCGCCTTATCCTCACCGGTACCCCCATTGAGAACTCCCTCGAAGAGCTCTGGTCTCTCTTCGACTTTCTCATGCCAGGGCTACTTAGCACCTACGAGCGCTTTGTGGAGCGCTACCTCCGCGCACCAGCTGGTCAAGAGAAGCCCTGCCTTGAGCTCCTCCAACGCAAGGTCGCCCCCTTCATACTCCGCCGCATGAAGAGTGATGTCCTCGAGGACCTGCCACCTGTCTCCGAGCAAGTCTACTACTGCCATCTCTCCAAAGTGCAGCGCGATCTCTATCAGTCCTATGCCGCTTCCGCACGCGAAGAGCTCTCCCGCCTCGTACAGCGCGAAGGGTTCGACAAGATCCAAATCCACGTTCTTGCCACACTGACCCGCCTCAAGCAGATCTGCTGCCACCCCGCCATATTTGCCAAAGAGGCCCCAGAAGAGGGCGACTCCGCCAAGTACGACATGATGCTAGAGCTCCTCCATAGTCTCATCGAAGGGCGCCACAAGACCGTCATCTTCTCCCAATACACCCAGATGCTCAAAATCATGCGCGACGATCTCGAGCGCCTTGGCATCCGCTTCGCCTACCTCGACGGCTCCACCAAAAACCGCATGGACGTCGTCAAGAGCTTTAACGAGGACACCCGCATCCTCGTCTTCCTCGTCTCATTAAAAGCCGGCGGCACAGGACTCAACCTCGTCTCCGCAGACGTCGTCATCCACTTCGATCTCTGGTGGAACCCCGCCGTCCAAGAGCAAGCCACCGACCGCGTCCACCGAATCGGCCAAGAGCGCCCCGTCTCCTCCTTCAAACTCGTCACACTCGGCACCATCGAAGAAAAAGTCCTCGAGCTCCAACGCCGCAAATCCGGGCTCGTTAAGCAGGTCGTCTCCTCCGATGACGAGGTCGTCTCCAAACTTACCTGGGAAGAGGTCCTCGAGCTTCTACAAGTCTAAGCGTCTCTCGCTTAGAGCCTTGGGGGACTTCGCCCCCAAACCCCCACGAGAGGGCTGTTGCCCTCTCGACTCCCTATATTACCGGAACGTTTAGCCGTAGAGTTCTTTTCGCAATCACCATTATCGAAAAAGCTTCGCTTTTTCGATAATAATTATAGCCTTTGCAAAACAAATGTTACGGCAAAAGAAAAGCGCAATGGGTGTCGAGAGGGCGACAGCCCTCTCGTGGGGGTTTGAGGGCAACGTCCCCCAAAAAGTATTTGATGGGCGACCCTCGCGCGGGTCATGGACGAGAAAGGGGGGAGGCACATAGAATCGATGGAAAAGGGGTAACGGGTGAGCATGAATTCTGGCCATCAGAGAAGGGATAGCAGATCTTTTTGGGAGAAGCTGCGCGTGAGACGATTTCCTGGGGCGAGTAGGCTTTCGGGGATCTTTTCGAGTGATATTGGAATTGATTTGGGGACGGCTAATACCCTGATCTATGTGAGGGGTAAGGGGATTGTCCTCTCTGAGCCGTCGGTTGTAGCTGTCGACTCGATGACAAACGAGGTCTTGGCGGTGGGGCATAAGGCGAAGGCGATGCTGGGTAAGACGCCGCGTAAGATCCACGCTGTGCGCCCAATGAAGGACGGGGTGATTGCGGACTTTGAGATTGCGGAGGGGATGCTGAAGGCGCTGATTAAGCGTGTGACACCTGCAAGGAGCCTCTTTAGGCCAAAGATTTTGATCGCTGTGCCATCTGGTATTACGGGCGTTGAGAAGAGGGCAGTTGAGGATTCGGCGCTCCATGCGGGGGCGCAGGATGTCATATTGATTGAGGAGCCGATGGCGGCGGCGATTGGCGTCGACCTTCCGGTCCATGAGCCAGCGGCTAATATGATCATCGATATTGGCGGGGGAACGACCGAGATTGCGATTATCTCGCTTGGTGGGATCGTTGAGTCGCGCTCGCTTAGGATTGCAGGTGATGAGTTTGATGAGTGCATCATCAATTACATGCGGCGAACCTATAACCTGATGATTGGGCCGAGGACGGCCGAGGAGATCAAGATCTCAATTGGCTCAGCCTATCCGCTGGAGGGTAGCGAGCTTGAGATGGAGGTTCGCGGAAGGGACCAGGTGGCAGGACTGCCGGTTACAAAGCGGATTAACTCTGTTGAGATTCGCGAGTGTTTGAGCGAGCCGATCCAACAGATTATCGAGAGTGTGAAGTTGACCTTGGAGAAGTGCCCGCCAGAGCTTGCCGCAGACCTCGTTGAGAGGGGAATGGTGCTGGCAGGT
>JAKBAF010000051.1 GCA_021809305.1 bacterium | reverse complement strand
TGCAATTCTGCATAAATTCGCATGCTCCTAAGAGTAGGGGATTTATGCAGAATTGCAAAGATCGGTAAAAGCGCCAGAAAGCGGTCAACTGGAGTTTTGCAATTACCTCTGTATGCTAGATCTCTTGAAAACTAAGAGCCTCTAGCAAGTGAGCAGGCTCAAGCGCAGGTAATCCATCGAGATCGGCGATGGTTCTGGCAAGCCGCAGCAGTCGATCGTGTGACCTAGCCGAGCGCGCCCCCTCCATAGCCTGGGCAAGAACCTCTTGGCAGCCACGCGCTAGAGGCGCAACCTCTCGCAAACGACGGGGGCTGAGCGACCCGTTGGGTATGACTCCCCCATTTCTTGCGTAGCTACGCATCCTTGCCTCTTGTACGCGCTGGAGGACCACCTCTGATGACTCTTCTACTGACTCGCTCCACAGGTCGTGATAGCGGACAGCTGGCACGACGATGCGCATGTCCATACGATCGAGTAAGGGCCCTGAGATCCTCCCCCGATAGCGGTTGATCTGCAGCTCTGTATCAATACAGCGCTGCATAGCATGACCGAGATAGCCACAAGGACAGGGGTTCATTGCAGCAAGGCAGATAAATCTAGCTGGGAAGGTGAGATGGCCACTGGCCCGGCTGATTGTAACAACACCATCTTCTAGAGGCTGGCGCAGAACCTCAAGGGTTGTACGAGAGAACTCAGCAAACTCATCTAAGAAGAGAACCCCGTTATGAGCAAGCGATACCTCGCCAGGTTTAGGCTGAGAACCACCCCCAATTAGGCCAGCGTAGCTCACCGTATGGTGGGGCGAGCGAAAGGGCCTTTGCGAAATAAGCTGCTCACCCTCACTTAAATGTCCTGCAATACTGTAGATCTTAGTTGTCTCTAGGGCCTCTTCAAAGGTAATCGGCGGTAGGATACCGACAAAGGCGCGCGCGAGCATTGTCTTACCAGAGCCTGGCGGTCCGCAGAGGAGGAGATTGTGGCTGCCAGCAGCTGCAATCTCAAGAGCGCGCTTGGCCATCAACTGGCCACGGACCTCCCGGAAATCAATTGATGGAGGGGAGGTGCTCAAAAGGGGCTTAGATCGTGGAGCGCTTGCAATGCTCCTCTTCCCTTGCAGATACGCCACAACCTCATCTAGCCGCTCAACACCAATAACCTCAAGACCCGGCACCAAAGAGGCCTCTGCTGCATTGGCCTTTGGGAGGATAAGACCGCGCTTACCAAGAGATCTCGCAAAAGAGGCCATAAGAAGAGCGCCGCGAATAGGACGAATCTCACCGCTCAAGGAGAGCTCTCCCGCAATAAGATACTCTTCTAAGCTCTCCCCCTCGAGCACCTTCAATGCTTTAAGCATAGCAAGTGCCATCGGCAGGTCATAGAGCGCCCCCTGCTTCTTCAGCCCACCAGGGGCGAGGTTGACCGTGAAGGAGTGTCCACCGAGTCGAAAGCCGCTGTTTTTCAAGGCTGGAAGGAGACGATCCTTAGCCTCTCTAACTGCGGCATCGGGCAGTCCAATAATGATTAGCGGGGGGGTTTCGCGGGGAGAGAGGTCGGCCTCGACAACCACTAGAAGCGGGTCAAGGCCGACAAGTGTAACTGAGAAGGCGCGAGAGAGGGTCACTTTCACGCCTCCTTAAGAGATCACTCCACAGAGAGAACGAAGTAGGCAGGGAAGGCAAAGCTATGATTAGGGCGCTCGATCCCCTTAACCTTTACATTGCATCCAACATACTCTTCAAGATCGACCTTCGTTGAGTAGAGGTAGGCTCTCACTCGGTTGTCGACCTTTAAGACGAAGTCGCCCGGTGGGTTTTCAGCGTAGTAGCCAAACCGCTCTATGATACCAACAAATGACTTGGCATCGACCTCCTGCTCATCATAAAAGGTGCGCACCGGCAGATCTCCGTGATCGATCGCCCAGAGGTGGTAGAGCGACGATTCAATGGGCTCCCAGGCCAGCATCTTGTCGGTTAGCTCCAACTCATTCGATACGCTATTATGTAAGCCACCAGCTGGAATTTCTACAGGAGGACCTAGGGTGATGACCTCGCCCTCCTCACCAAGGTGGAACCTCTCTTGGGAGAGCTGTCCCTCTACAGTCTCCTCCATCTGCCGAAAGAGGTGGTCTGCAATGGCAAGCTCTTGCCCTGGCCGCGCTGCCTCGCTCTCCACAATCTCCTTCCCCTCAAGATAGACAAGCTGCTTGTGAAGATAGAGCTCTTGGACCATCTCGCCTAAGGCCTCAGCCTTTGCAATCTCGTCTGGGAAGTCGGGGTACTCCTCAACAAGCCGCCGAAAGCCAGCTGTCGCTATATTGAGGTCAATATTGCGAAACGCTTTGCGAAGCTCAGACTGAGAGGTAAGATAGGCCGATTGGAGCAGGTGGCTCACCTCTTGGGCGCGCTCCTCTCTCTGCTCAATCAAGCTCGGCTTGCCGATATTGTGAACGTACTCTTTAGCGACATAGAATGAGATCGCCTCAGGCATCTCGATCTCCATCCACTTAGGATTTACATGGCAGATCGAGCCGGCAACAGCATCTCCTGAATTGAGCTGCGCGATCACCGGAGCCTCAACGTCGGGCTCAAGACGCACATTGACGTGGGAGCCCTCAATCACACCATCTAGCACATAGGGGCGAAAGACATAAGCCTTAACACCACCCGGTGCTGCTACCGCGTAAAAGTCTTCAATCTCACCCTTAACGAGGAGAAGATCACTCGCCTTTAGCTCTTTAACAATGGGGGCATTGAGGTCTGGCTGAGATCGCAGTCTAACCTTTGCTCCCTTCACCTGTCCTGTAAACGGATCAATAGCGCGTGGCCGCGCCAAGACCATTGCAGGCCGATCTGCTACTTTTGCCGCGACCTCCCCCTGCTCTGCCCCACTCGCAACAGCTGGCGTGAACAAGCCAATAGAGGCCGACACACAGCAAACAAGAGAGATACCAACGCTAAGTCTCCATTGTACTTGACCCATGGCCGTCCACCCCTTTTCATCCTAGTGAAATTCGGACAAATCTTAAGACGAGGCCCGATTTAAGGCAATGTAGAGGTGATTGCAAAAGGTGAGTTTAACCGATTTTTAGGTGATTTTATTCGAAATTTGCAACTTTGCATAAATTCGCATACTCCTAAGAGTAGGGGATTTATGCAGAATTGCAAAGATCGGTAAAAGCGCCAGAAAGCGGTCAACTGGAGTTTTGCAATTCCCTCTGTATTCTAGAGAATTTCGGCGGCTCTTGCAGCAAGCTGGGAGCGCTCGGTCTTTTCTAAGTAGATATGACCATGAAGCGCATCGGTAAGAAAGCGGCTCACAATATAGGTAAGCCCATTGCTCTCCATGTCCAAGTAGGGGTTATCGATCTGGGTGGGATCGCCTGTTAGAACCACCTTTGTGTTGGCCCCAGCTCGCGAGATAATCGTCTTGAGCTCATGGGGGGTAAGGTTTTGTGCCTCATCAATAATAATGTAGACCTTCGGGAGGGTCCTGCCTCGGATGTAGGTGAGAGCCTCCATCTCGAGCTTATTGCTCTCAAGAATCCAGCGCAGCGTATCTGTTGGCTCAGACCTCCCCGATTCGCAAAGAAACTCTAGATTGTCGTGGATGGGCTGCATCCAGTTGTAGAGCTTCTCCTCTTTGCTCCCTGGCAAAAAGCCAATGTCCTTGCCAAACGGCATAATTGGCCGACTGACAAACATTCTTGAATAACTTGCCTCATCAAAGACCTTGCGCAAACCGCATGCTAGCGCGACGAGCGTCTTACCCGTTCCTGCAGGACCAACGAGTGTAACAAGGGGGATCTCCTCTCGGAGAAGCAGGTCGATAGCACACGCCTGCTGGATATTGAGAGGTTGAATACCCCAGATATCCTTTGGACGCGGAAGAAGAGATTCGACCTTTCCACTCTTGGCATTGTAGATGCCAAGGGCAGATGTTCGCTCAGGTCCCACAAGGTAGCAGTACTCATTGGGGTAGAACGAAGAGCCATCTTCAAGCTCAATTGTCAGCTGACCATCCTTAAATAGGGTGTCGATCTCTGCTTTGGGAAGGGTGATCTGCCGGATTGAGCGAAAGACCTGCTCAATTGGCGCTTTAAAATTTCGATAGTCCTCTGTCACAAGACCCATTGCTTCGGCCTTCACCCGAGCCGCAAAGTCCTTGGAGACAAAGACGACATCCTCCCCGCGCTCGCGAAGATAGACCGCCGCCAAAATGATGCGATCATCCGGTGTGAGGGAGAAGAATCGGTGAGCCATCTCGGTCTTCATCTCGAGCTGGATTCGAATAAGCGAACCATTATCAATACGCACTCCCCGGTGGAGATCACCTGTGCCTCGTGATTTTAATGAATCGAGCAGGCGGATGGCGCCGCGAGCATTGCGCCCAAGCTCATCGTGACTCTTTTTTTTGCTATCTAGCTCATTGAGCACATTGACGGGGATGACGACGTTGTGGCCAGGAAATTTGAGAATCGCCTCAGGGTCGTGGAGGACTACATTGGTATCTATAACAAAACTTTTGGCTGCCACTCGTCACCCCCCTTAGATGTTTGAAATTCGCAAGGTAGCAGATTGGGAGTGAATCGAAAAGGCCAGAACACCACCTATCGAAATATCTTATGTAATTGGCTTATTATCAACTACTTAAGACTCAATATCAGCAGATGGTCTTCGCGAGTGCTAACAGATCCCTTGCGCTTTAGACGAGAGGTGATCTATAATTAAAGAGAGTTAAATCAGACGACGGCGGAATAGCCATGAAGATAACAAGTAAATTCCTTAGTCTCCCTCCACACCTCTCAACGAGCTGGAAGAATGTCACTGCTATTCGGTGCATTCAAGGAGCCAATAGTGGCGACCCGATTCTTGTGGTTCAATTGCAAGATGGCGGCGTCATCCATGTGCCGGACCTCTCTGAGGCGATACTGGGTCGCATTTTTGAGGCGCACGCCGCTTCGATGGAGGGCCAAGATGAGGAGGAGCACACGCACCTTTCAACCCGAAAGAGCCGTAGTGAGGTATCGCCTCGCGCAGCCCTTGCGCAGCTCGGAGAGCTCGGCCTCCCCTTTCGAATCGGAATTGAGGGCATTGAGGGGATGGGCCAGGCGCTGCAACATGATCGCTCCCAATCGGGTGCCCCGGATCTGCCAAGTGAGATTCTCTCTAAGGTCGCAGGAATAGCCCAGATGCTTGGGGTTGAAAATGCCGCCCTTCTTCCAGAGTCCGAGGTGGGGTGCAACTGCTTCCACTGCCAGATCGCTCGGGCTATCCATCAGGGGATCGGCCCCTCAGATTCATCCGAAGAGATGGAGGAGAGCCCCCTTGAAGATGAGGCGGTAAGCGCTGAAGATTTAGCCTTCCGCACGTGGGATATTATCCAAAGCAAAGAGACAAAAAATCTCTATATAGTGAGCAACCCCGTCGATGAGAATGAGCAGTATACCGTCTTCCTTGGGGAGCCGATTGGTTGCACCTGCGGCGAGAAGAATTGCGAGCATATTAAGGCTGTGTTAAGAAGCTAGGGTTTGTGCCTATTGACGAGTTACTCTGTTTATAGGATAATATTAGTAAGGGGGTGACTTGGTTTCGACTAGGAAATGAAGTAGTAGTTGCATGCGGAGGATATCGGTTGGCCTCCTAAAAAAACCGGTAAACAATTAAATGGAAAATCCACAATTGTTAAAGGCACAAACTTCAAAGCAGGGATGACCGATGAGGTCGAACTCTTTGATGTCTGCGCAAAAATAGCTGCCTAAGGTTTAACGACCTTGGCGCTCGGCAACCTTCTCCTGGACCAAGGGGAGGGGGATTTGCTGTAAGGCACTTGGTATGAGCTTTATGGCCCGCCGTTCCTAGGACCTTAAGCTCGAGATTAAATGGAACAAGTTAATCTCATGCGGCGCGCTCAACGACGAGATTAACTATTAACTGAGCGATAAGCATGTAGAGGTTACTATAGAGTTTACTTAGGACGAGAGTTCGATTCTCTCCACCTCCAACCCAAGGGCGCCCCTAGAAATAGAGGCGCCTTTTTTTCTCTTAAAATTTTCCGCTTTCGATTCTTTCTCGCAGGACATGCGGATCTAAATCAATATCCTCTCCCCACGCCAATGTGTCGCTCTCTTGATCTACGCACCTGGTTGAAGAATGCCACAGATTCCCAGGCCTCAAAGATGCCCTTGCCTACTAAATCACCCAGGTCCACCTCGCCCTCTAGCCCATCGTCAAAACGAATCCATACTCGGTAATTCGGTAACGGCCTGCAGACAACTATTCTAGCTCTCTTAAACTCCATGTCTCTCCGTTTATTAAACAGGCATCATCATTCTCTCAATGCTAGTCCGGAGATCATCGATCACCTGCTGGACAGGAGGAAGTTCCTGGACCAAGTAACCAAGGTGCTGCTCCCAGTCCTTGTGCACTTATCGAACAAATAGCACATCAAAGAAGTCGTCCACTGTGGTAAAGCCCACACCTTTCGCACTACACTTTTGCCGCAGGTGCGGAACAATTCGGCTTGAAGCTAAGAGATCAGGGCGCACCGAGAATAGCCTATGTAGGTCGTAGTAGTCACGGGTGCGAGAGCGAGTCCAACCCCTTTCATGCAACTTTTTCGTATGCTGTAGGATGCCTCGAAGCTTTTCTAAACACACCTCATCGAGAGAATAGACCTTGATTGCCTGTTCAGATGGCTCTCCGTAAGGATGGATGATGGAGCGTTGTTCTGGTTCGAAAAGCACCATTTCCGAAAAGGTGATCTCAATCATGGCCGCTATCAGCGGCTCTCTTTGGCCTGGGAATTGCGCGCGTACACGAAATGCTTCCTGACCGTCTGGATGAGGCTCTCTCTCTTGGTAGGGATTCCATACCAGCGATATGGGGCCATGCTCATTCATAGCCCTCTCTGCCTGCCTAACAACGGCGTCTATGTGACTCCTCAATGCCTCACCTGATGGAGCGCTCGGTAGAGCCGTGAAATCGAGGTCCTCAGAGAACCGATAGTTGCCAAAATAGCACTTTTTGAGAGCTGTGCCCCCTTTAAAGACAAGATCGCGGCCGAGAATAGGATGCGCTGCGATGCTGGCAAGCAGCCATGTCAATAGATAGTCTAACTGGACAAGCTCGAGCCTCACGCCATGCTTCTCAGCCTGAGCGCGCAACAGAGCAGCCAGCCGAGCGGAGGAATGCCTCATTTAGATGTTCTCCTGTAGCTGCCATTTACCATTGTACTTGCCTCCAGCCTCCCCGCTGGCATCAAGCTTGCGAGGACCCTTCATGGGCAACTCATGTAGGATGACCCATACCGACTCGGGAACGCCCAGTTGCTCCAAAACCCAGCCAAGCCTCTTCGCTATCACAGCTCCCATGCGCAAGGCGTAATCCACAATTTTTCCATAGTCCAAGCGATCAAGTACTTCTCTAAAGGCAGCGAGGACTTCATGAAATCCACCACAGTACTCAGGATGAGACAAGCCTTCAAGGAGCGTCCGCTCAAGATCGGTGAACCGCACCCGCGATTCATTGAGCCACACACCCTCAATTCCAAAGAGGCGCTCTCTCTTCACCCGAATAAAACGGAAATGCTCCCTAGGCAGCTTACGCGGAAGACTCACTCCTGCAGGAACCATGCTGTAGACCATATGCGGAACTTGCTGGCTCACCCCATGGTGTCTCATGGCGGTCCAGTAACTGATCACGGATTCAGGGACTAGAGCCTGGGCAATCTCATATTCGTGAGGCGGAGCAGAGAACCCCGACTGCGATGTAAAAGCATAGAGCTCGCGT
>JAKBAF010000050.1 GCA_021809305.1 bacterium | reverse complement strand
AGAGCGACACCCCCCTAGCTGCCGCTGTTCAATATATAGTGAACAGCGTAATCTAATGAACAGTGTAGGGGAGTGAACAGATGAAGGGCCAGTTTTTGCTTGGGTCAGGCGAACCTTTTAAAGAAGGAAATATTTACGCTGACAAATCCTCAATTGTCTTGGATTGGCTATTACGCGTTGGGATCGACAAAGAGCATTTCTCACTGCGAGAGGTAGCCAAGGATCGGAAGGTGAGCGTAGGTCTTGTTCACAAGGTATTTGAGGCACTTGTATTACATGGTCTGCTCCAAACCGAGGGGGTGAGAACAGCTAAGAGGTTCTTCCTGAAAACCCCCGCCCTTCTCTTAAAGAGTTGGCTTGAGCAGTATAGCATCGTAAAAAAATGCAAAATGTGGACCTATCGATCGGCATTTCAAAAGAGGGAGGAGATGCTAAAGGCACTTAAAGAGTCCGATCTCTATCAAAGAACCCCTTTAGCCCTTCACTCTGCTGCCGAAGCGCATGGGTGCAAAAATACCACTCTCCGTACCCTTGAATTGTACATGCTAGAGCAAGACCGTAGGGAGGAGCTCGAAGAGCTGCTCCAATTAGAACCTCAGGAGAGAGGGTATGAAGTTTTGTTGATTGAACCCTACTATAAGAGCCTTCTCGAGCTCGAGAGGATTTGTGGTGAGGTAAACGCCTCCTCTCCGCTTCTGACCTTTCTTGATCTCTTTCATTTCCCGCTGCGCGGCCAGGAACAGGCACGATTTTTGGCAGAGCGCCTTCCCGAGCTAAAACGCATTTACAAGAAGGGGTAGGAGTGGTGCTTGACGACGAAGATAAAGTCATCTCAGAGTTTTTGCAATCGATCGGTCCGTGGCGCGACAGCATCGTCATCGGGGGCGGATATGCTCTTATCATCTATAAACTCTATCTAACGGACAAAAAGTTAGAAATTCCGCCAGTTGGAACAAGAGATATTGACTCGCTCATTCCACGAAAAGTGCCTGAACGATCGAAAAAGAACATCGCCAAACATCTGCAAGAGGCTGGATTTATTAAACTCTTTAAAGATATTGATGAGCCAGCAACAGCCGCTTATGTAAAGGAAATCAACGGATTAGAGGTGGAGATCGAGTTTCTCACTGACTCTGCCACCCGCAGAGACAAAAACAAGAATGTAGTTATTGCGGGTGTTGTCGCCCAACCTCTAAGCTATCTAACCTTGAGCTTGCAAACGACCCTGCCGTTTCAAACTCAATCACAGGAGAGAGGGGTTGTTGTCTCCCCGGGAGCCTGGATCTTTCACAAGGGGCTCACCTTCACAAAGCGTAAAAGCGCCTCAAAGCGCCACAAGGATCTCTATGGGATCTGGTATGCCGCCACACAGCTTGGGGAGTTTTCAGAGGAAGCGGTTGCCGAGCTCCAGCTCCTTGGTCAGGAGAATTTGAAGTGGTTTAAGACCTTCCAAGGGAACTTACGTCATTGGCTCGAAAATGCCTCCCCCCTTGATTGGTCACAGCTAGAAGCTCAAGATCCCTTCGGAAAAATAAAGAGACTTCATTTTGAAAAAATTGCAAAACTAATAATTCAATAACACGAGAAAGCGCAACAAAAGATCCTAAGCCCAATAACTTCTCTCTTCCAAACCCGTAAACCCTCAAAAAATCACGACAGGAAGAGATAGGGGGAGCAGGCTAGCCTTTAGAACTCATTCCTTCGATTATGCGATGGTTCCGGCTCCTTGCGACTCAAGGATCAAGGTGAGGGGAAGCTCGCCAACGACCTCCTGCGGGCCGGTGAATTGGATGGGGCCGGGATACCCAAAGAGGTCGTCTTTGGCCCAACGAGCTCGATTACGAACGAGGGTTTTGAAAGCGGGCCCTTGGAGGTCAACTAGGGCTTTTTTAACAACCGGAACGCGTTTGCCTTTGCGCTCTTCCATCTGCATTAAGGCAGTAATAGGGGTACCGCCGACCTGCCACACATCGCATGGCTGGGTGAGGTTGTGAATGGTAGCCATATAGCCTGTGAGGTGAGCATTGATGAGAAGGGCCGAGGTGTAGCCGAGAGCGTAGGTGTACTGGCAGTCGAATTGAGAGGGCATGGCTGAGCGCCCTTCGTAGCCAAAGAAGTGGTGGACAGGGTGGAACGAGCCTCGATAGATGCCAGCAGCAGCCCTCTTTGCAAGCTCGTGTGTGACTGTTGCAATGAGGAGCTGCTCAGTTGCGATCTTTGAGACTTGAACATTGCCGTGGGGATCACGCTCGAAGAGCAGCTCGGCTTGGGTAGTGTAGGGCAATCGTGCAAAGCAGAGTGCCGAGTCCGGGGAGAGGTGGCCGCAAAGGACCGAGATACGCTCATCGATGTGAGAGAGCCTATCGACCTCGGTCCGTATCTCCTCGCGGGCAAGGAGGGTGTTGAGCTCTCGGATAAGAGAGCCGATCTCAGGTAGAAACTCAATCAGCCCTTCCGGAATTAGAATGACACCAAACTCCTTGCCTGCAGCGGAGCGCTCAGTAATAAGGGTCGCAATTTGATGGGTGAGCCCATCTAATATGGTCTTCGCTGCCGCTATCTCTTCGCCAATAAGGACGAGGTTGGGGTGGGTTTTCAGGGCGCATTCCAGCGCAATATGCGAAGCAGAGCGTCCCATCAGTTTGACAAAGTGGTAGTATTTACGAGCAGAGAGAGCGTCGCGCATGAGATTGCCGATGAGCTCGTTGTAGACCTTGCAGGCCGTATCATGGCCGAAGGAGATCTCGATTTCGCGAGATTTAAGATCTCCATCAATTGTCTTGGGAACGCCGACGATGCGCGTCTTGGAGCCAGCGCTTAGGAAGAACTCAGCCAGATGGGCCGCGTTGGTATTGGAGTCGTCTCCTCCTATGATGACGAGGCCATCGAGTGCACACCTATCAGCTGTTGCAAGAGAGGCGAGAAGCTGCTCTTGCCCTTCGATCTTGGTGCGGCCTGAGCCGATCATGTCGAAACCGCCAAGATTGCGGTAGTTATCGATAAGTGCGGCTGTAATCTCGATGGTCTCATTCTTTAGAATGCCAGCGGGACCTCCGCGAAATCCAAGAAGAGTGCTACCTGGATGGAGCTCTTTTAGAGCGTCGTATAGGCCGGCGATAACGTTGTGCCCGCCCGGTGCTTGGCCCCCTGAGAGGACAACACCGACGCGCAGCCGAGCCGATTTTGCCTCTGGCTCGCCTGCCGCAAAGAGGATAGGTCCCTGATTATAGGTACGAGGAAAGAGCTGCTTGATCGACTCGCATCCCTCCTTAAGCTCAGATGGGCTACTTGCGCGCAACCCGAGGTGTTCCAGACTAAGGAGTATTCGAGGTAGGGGGGGTTGATAGCGCAGTCGGCTGAGCTCCAAAGGGCTGGCATGGTTCACGAGGGGCTCCTCTTCATTTCATCACTTCAGCGTCTCCTTAAACCACAGTGTGGTCTCTTCGATCAAGACCTTCCTCTCTTCTGGATGCGAAAAGTGGTGGTTGCTCTCTTTAAGAACGAGAAAGCGATTGAGAGTAGCAGCTTCTTCTCTTGCCGTGCGATAGGCATCTGCATGGCCCGGAAAGACAACGCCGTCAGCACCAGCTGTCACATGAAGGAAAGAGAGGTGGGGCATGGCGGCAAGCGCATGATGGGCCTCTATTTGGAGAAATTGCTCGCGGAAAAGGGGGCCGGTACCTCCTGCACGAATAACACTCTCCATGCTCTCTTGGGGGTAGTGGGTTGCCCAGTCGCTCTCCCAGAGGGTACCACTTGCAACTGGAGCCCATAGAGCTAGGCTTCGCACCCCCTTAGCCTCTTTGGCAGCCCCGATGGCGATAGGCCCGCCAAGGGAGGCTCCGAGGAGGCCAATTTGCGTGCTATCGATTGCGGGGTGAGAGTGAAGATAGGCGAGGGCTGCCCTGGCATCATCGATCTGCCCCTCAACTGTCATCTCACTTACATCACCTTCGCTATCACCACAGCCTCGAAAATCGATGCGAAAGGTTGCGATACCCACACGAGCCAAAGCTTCGGCCATCATAACGTAGACGCGGTGGGTTCCAACTTTAGTGCCTCCAAAGCCGTGGTTGACAAGAACTACAGGAGAGCCCTCCTTTGCAAGAGGCAGGTGGAGAATGCCGAAGATCTTCTGACCCTGGTTTTCAAGTAGGACAGCTTCTCGCTGTTCTACGCGCTCTTTCGAGACCATTCTTATCTCTCCTGGTAACTCTTTTATATTTTTCGCCCTCTATCGCTTGGAGCTTACATCGCTCTCACATACTGCTCTAGAGGGGGCGGGGGTTAATAGTTACATTCTAGTTTCTTTTACGCGAAAATTGTTCTTTTTTCCACTCTTTGTTAGGATCCAACGGAGAAGCTAAAAATAGAGGATAATGCCAATGGTCGAAGAGGCATCTACTGAACCGCCGATCATCGCCTCCCCCGATGCGGATCAAAAGGCAGGAGCGTGGGGAAGGGCATGGGAGATCAGCCGATGGACCTCGCTTACAAGCCTTGTCATTATGCTCTGCACCCCCCTTATCACCTTCGCCGTTTATTTGGCCTGCGCCCAATACGGCGGATCCCTTCTTGCACTCGCCAGTGCACTCCTCTCCTCCTCCTTGAGCTGGGGAGGGTTTTGGGCCCTCTTTCCGCCACTGACAGCGAATGCCTGCCTCATTTACGCAGCGTGGCTTGCTCTACAAATCCTTCTAGCCGTGGCTATCCCTGATGTGCTCCATCGCATTATACCACGCTACCGTGGAGGAGAGCAGCTAGGAAGCATCACACCTGGTGGCCACCAACTGCCCTACTCCATTAACGGTCTTCAGGCGTGGCTGATCTCCCATATCCTCTTTCTTATTGGGGGCTACCTTACTGGAGTGATCTAACCCACTATCATCTTTGATAACTGGGGACCGCTCCTCTGGGTAGCCAATCTGACAGGATGGGTGGTCGCACTCTTTGTCTACATCAAAGGGCGCCTCTTCCCCTCCTTCCCAAGGGATGTTAAGAGAAGCGGACGCTTCTTTTACGATTTTTATATGGGAATCGACCTCAATCCACGCATTGGACGCTTCGACTTTAAGCTCTTTTTCAATGGCCGGCCTGGGATTATCGCCTGGACGCTGATTAACCTCTCCTTTGCCGCCAAGCAGTATGAGCTCTATGGAAGGGTGACAAGCTCAATGGTGGTTGTCAATATTCTGCAGGCACTCTACGTCCTCTACTTCTTCTGGAAAGAGTCGTGGTATCTGCACACCATAGACATCTGTCACGACCACTTTGGATGGATGCTCTCTTGGGGAGATTCGGTTTGGCTTCCCTACATGTATACTCTTCAAGCTCTCTATCTTGTCTACCAGCCAGTAGAGCTTGGAACCCCTTACGCGCTCTTCATCTTAAGCATGGGTCTACTCGGCTTCTGGATCTTCCTCTCTGCGAACAACCAGAAGGACGCCTTCAGAAAGGGTCACGGACGAGCGAAGATTTGGGGGCGCCCAGTAGAGTCCTTAAGCGCACCCTATCGAGCAGCAGATGGCCATGTGCGCGAATCCAAGCTTCTCCTCTCTGGCTGGTGGGGTGTGGCCAGACACTTTAACTATACAGGCGATCTTATCGGCTGTCTCGCCTACTGCCTTGCCTGTGGCTTTAACCATGCTCTCCCCTACTTCTACATCGTCTTTATGGCCGTTCTCCTTGTCCATAGGTGTCTGCGCGATGAGCAGCGCTGCCAGGCTAAGTATGGCAGAGCTTGGGAGGAGTACTGCAAGAGAGTTCCCTATCGACTGATTCCTGGGATTTTTTAAGGAGTGACGAGGTGGAGGGGTGAGGGGTTGCACCCTCCGCCCAAAGATAGATTTAAGCGCGAACTGGCCAGATCCTTTGCATAAGAGCCAGGGTGCAGCCCGGCTTGGCGACCTCGGCAATGCCCCGGAGTGCGCGCAGACCAAAATAGAGCATTACAGCAGCCTCAAGAAGACGGGACCTTACGACAGGGCGGCCCTCTCCTTCAGCGTACTTTTTATATCCACCCCAATACCCCACTTTACGATTCTCTGTAGAGGAGTAGTATATATATTCATTGAATTGCATGCACTGTAAGATAGACCAACTTCCCATATAAACAACGCCATCAGCAAGATTCAATGCTGTATGCGAGGCAATGGTTTTAATCGCTTCTTTGGAGAGCTGTCCAACCTTCATGCGAGTTATTAAGGCAAAGAGAGAGGCGTAGGCTGCCAAGCCGAGAGAGGCCATACCGATTTTTATCGCGCCAACCTTCAACCCCGCTTTCCAATAAGGGGTAGATGAAGGAACCGTCCCTTCTGGAGGAGCAGGAAAGACCCTGGGGAGTACGAAGGACTTCGCTATATCAACAGATCCAATGACAACTACTGTTGGCAACGCCCACTTGGCACCTGCTAGGGCAAGACGTCCACCAAACTTTGCACATTCTAGCGCGACTACTCCTATCGACATCTTACCCCCTCTGCTAAACAATCAAATTATAGACCACCAATTATATCATATTGCATAGAAATTTAGTAGAGGAATTTTATTTAAACGCGAACTGGCCAGATTCTTTGCACAAGAGCCAGGGTGCAGCCCGGTTTGGCGACCTCGGCAATACCACGGAGTGCCCGCAGGCCAAAATAAAGGAATGCGCCATAGAACCAACCCTGACCGCGATGCGGCGAGGTTTTACTATGACAACCTGGTCTTCTAAAAAATTTATTGCTTGTGTTGTTGTAAGCAAACTCTTTGTGGTTCGACAGATCGTGTCCAACATTAGCCGCGCAAATCACAAGAACATCGCAAAAAAGGGTGGCTGTCCGCATTGCAATCTCCCTTAAAGCGCTTGCAGACAAGCGGCCAGATTGCAAACGTATTCCAAGGGCAAGGAGGGAGGCACAGCCGCCTAAGGCGAGAGCTGCGGCTGCAACCTCTAATGGTCGTTGTATAACCGTTATTTTCTTAATAGATAGTGATGATCCGAGGGGATCAGGCTGGGCAATTTTAAAAAAAACACGTTTAACTACCAATTCATCTACTGCGCAGACAGCTCCCCTAACGCAAGCGATCGGTATCGCCCAGCTTGTAGCACAGAGTGCCAGCCGCCCACCAAATTTTGCAGCCGCTAATATTGGGGCTCCCATTGCCATCCCTTAATCCCTTGTCTTTTGCAGCCAATGATATCACGTTCCTTTACAGTCTTTCTATTGGAATGTTTCGAAAAGGCGCTAGTTTCGTGGTCTTTCTTGCACCCCGGCATCACATGGATTGTGATGGCCACGCCTATGGCCGTTATTCGGGAAAATGGATTTGGGTGGCTGCATTTAATGTTGTCGTGATTTGGACCTCGCACGGGAATGGCTCTCACTCAAAGGCGTGCTCACCAACAAGTGCTGGGAGTTCTGATTCCAGGATGATAAATCGAGACCTCAGGGTTTGAGCTATCTCGTTACCTTTGCTGTTGATAAAGCCAAAGTGGAGGAGTTTACGGTGAATCTTCTTGCATAAAGGGTCGAACGGCCAGAGCTCGCTGTTCAGACGTCCGCACTTACTCTTATAGCCAAGATGGAGATGGAGCTCAGTATTGATCGGCAGGTATTTAACAAATTCAAGATAGAAGGGATCTGAATTCTCAGCATCGATGGTAAGATGAATATCACGAAGTGTTGCTGGCATCTTCTCAGCGAGGTAGCTGATGGACTCCCTTTCCATTTGGGGTGGAAGAATGAGAATGAGATCGGTAAGGTTAGGAAGGTGACCTATTTTTTCGACAAGGTTTGCTTCGAGAAGAGTGTGGTCAAGCTTACCAGCATGAAGGAAAGTAAGTGATGTGATCGTATCGCTTCGTTCAATCCACCCTAGGCTATCTTCATCAACCGTGACACTCGCCAAAGAGGAGGCTCGCCTCAAACACTCCTTTCCAGCCTCAAAAGCCAACATGGCATCCACTGAGGGAATCCCCCTT
>JAKBAF010000049.1 GCA_021809305.1 bacterium | reverse complement strand
CCTCTCTTTCTTCTAAGGTCCGTTCAAACTAACTTAGAGCTCCTTCGAGCGGCGCGAGATGAGTATGAGCAACACTTGCCATAAGATGAGTTGGATGGCCATTTTCATAGTTTCGTCATTCGATATAGATCGTCTCTATGTGAATGGCGGGCACAGGCGTGCCCGGAGCCAAAGCGGCACAGGGGTGCCGCACTCCATATCGGAACCTAATGCTAAGTATCCGTGCCGTAAGCTCAAATTTGGAGTGCGGTACTCCCGTACCGCTTTAGTTCTGGCCACGCCTGTGGCCATCAAACTGGCGAAATTATGAAAATGGCCAGTTGGATGACCCAGCTTCGATTTGGAGCTGAAGGGGAGGCGCCACCTGGCGACTATGGCAGGCTTTCCCTCGATGAGATCGATTGCGCGCTCCTCTTTGGTGTTGGAACTGGCGAGGGGGCCCACCAGCTGCTCCTCTGGCTTAATGCTGACCCCCATCGGCGCCTCTTCTTTATCGAAGAGGATATCGCGCTCGTGCGAGGGTGGCTGAGATCGGATGTGGGTTATAGCCTTGCGCACCACCCTCAGGCCACCCTTCACTGTGGAGAGCTTCCTGATGAGGCGTACGCCGGGCTTCTCGCCGAAGAGATTGGTGAGAGGCGATTTGAGCTGATGGCAAGCGAGCGCAACTTAAAGGAAAGGGGAGAGCGCTTTCAGCGCTTAAAAGGGGCGCTCCTACTTGGCATTGCTGGAGAGCGCTCCCTTCGCAAGGAGCTCCTCTCTCAAGACAACCCTTTTTTCTCCCACTTGCCCCAAAACATCCCACATCTTGCAACAAGTGGACTCGCCTCTTCCCTCTTTGGCTCATTCCAAGGTGTGGGCGCCATCATCTGCGGGGCAGGCGCCTCCCTCAACGACTCTTTTGCGCAGCTCTCTTTACTTGAAGAGCGCGCTCTAATCTTTGCTGGCGGATCGGCGCTAACAGCAATGAGTCGGGGCGGACTCCTTCCTCACTTTGGTGGTGGCATCGATCCCACAATTCAGCACTACGAGCGCTCTCTTAGGGGCGACTACTTTGAGCTGCCCTACTTCTACCGCCACCGCATCCATCCCGGAATCCTTGAGGCGATTCAAGGGCCCAAGCTCTACGTTGATGGAGCACCAGGCTATCCGCTTCAGGGGTGGATCGATGAGAGGCTCGGAATTGAGGGGTCGGGGGTTGAAGAGGGGTGCAGTGTTACCTGCTTTCTTGCCTCTCTTGCCTTTCGTCTTGGCTGCTCGCCCATCCTCTTTGTGGGGGTGGATCTCGCTTTTACGGGTGGGGTAGAGTATGCAAGGGGTGTTGATGGCGCAAAAAATCCAGCTGAGGGAGTGATTGCATCGCTTGATGTGAAGGGCCTGCCAACTTTCACAGCAGCCAAATGGCTGCTAGAATCGAGCTGGCTTGCCGCCTTTGCCAAAGAGCATCCAGAGTGCGTCTGGCTCAACGCGACAGGGGCCGGAATTGGCATTCCAGGTGTGAGAGCAATTGATCTTGCGGATGCGGGAGACCTTTTGCAAAGAGCCCTTCCCCTGAGATCGCTTGTTGCTGCAGAGCTACAGGCGGTAGCGCGGCCTGTAGCATCGCCTGGCTTAATTGCCCACATCTTAGATGAGATCAGAGAGAGCGCTTATCGCACAGAGGTGGCACTTGAGGTTCTCATCGCGGAAGGGGGAGGGAGCGCATCTGGGGTTGTAGCCCAGGTAGAGCTCTATGATGAACCGATCTACGAGCACTTCCTTGCCCCCATGATGCCATCTGGCACCCCAATTGATCACCTTATGGAGTTAAAGAGATGGCAACAGAGATCTACTCTCTTCAAGAGGGTAAGCTGACCTTAATTGATGAGGAGCTTGAGCTCGTGGCGAAGGGAGAGGATGGGCCCGATGAGTGTGAGGTGCTCCTCTTTCCAAGCGGGGCTCTGCGAGCCAAGATCCACCGCCTTGAAGGTGTGCTACACGGCCCATCCACCCTCTATTCGACAAGTGGTGCCATACTTGCCATTGGGTGGTATCTTTTTGGTGAGCAAGAAGGAAGAGTGAAGGAGTACTATCTTGGAGGATTGCTTAGCGCTCTCAAGCGCTATCGCAAGGGTTCCCCCCATCTCTCCCAGGAGTATTTCTATGAAGATGGCACGCCCAGGTCTCATATTGAGTACTTAAAAGGCGTACTGCACGGCGCAACCCGGCTCTATGCGCCAAGCGGGGCGCTGAAGCGCGAGATCTATTTTCATGAAGGCCTCCGGGAGGGGAGGGAGAGGCTCTACGATTTGCGGGGTCATCTGGTCTATGAGGCGCACTTTCATCGAGATCAGCTCTGCGGCCTCTCGCGCAGGTGGAATTCAGATGGAACTCTTGCTTGCGAGATCTCAGTTGATCCTCTAAGTGGCGACTCCCAGGTCATCCGCTTTGATAGTAAACGTTAGTTGAATTAAAAATTGAAATAGTTAACTATTCAGTTAAGAGAGGGTCTATGTAGATTGTGTTTACTTGGAGGGAGAGATGACAAAACAGTTGGAAAAAGTAAAAACGTTCCTTAATAGTAAGAGGATCCCCTACGAGGTCGTGCGCCATCCCGAGGCCTTCACTGCCCAAGAGATCGCAGGCGCTGCGCACATTCCTGGGAAGATGCTGGTTAAATCTGTGATTGTTCGCGGGGGCGATCACTATCTTATGTGCGTTCTTCCTGCCGTTCACCTTGTCGATTTTCAGAAGTTAGAAAAGGCAAGCGGGATGCGCTCCCTAGAGCTTGCAAGTGAAGAAGAGATCGCCAAGCTCTTTCCCGATTGCGAGGTGGGTGCTGAGCCGCCCTTTGGCGACTGGGAAGGGCAGCATCTTGAGGTTATCGCAGATAAAGCCCTTACCGAAGATAGGGAAATTGTCTTTAGCGCTGGCTCTCACGGAGAGTCGCTTAAGATCAAATTCTCCGACTACCAGAAGCTCGTTAAGGCGAAGTTTGCGGATATCGGGGTTCATATTTAGAGGTGATTGCAAAAGGTGAGTTTAACCGATTTTTAGGTGATTTTATCCGAGATTTGCAATCGTGCATAAATCCGCATGCTCCTAAGAGTAGGTGATTTATGCACGATTGCAAAGATTGGTAAAAGCGCCAGAAAGCGGTCAACTGGAGTTTTGCAATTACTTCTTTAGTAAAATTGTTCTTGCATCGATCGCTTAAGACTCTTACACCGTGGAAAGGGTGCATAGGAGTTGTCACTTGCGTCGCTGCTTGGCTTGTCTATTTTTGGGCTACCTCTTTCTGTCTGTCCTACCGCTCTTTGCTGGGTATGGTAGGTGTGGGCCATGGGGGCCCTATATTCAACCCGAGGGGAGGGCGGGCGACTTCCGTGAAGGCGGTGGCGGCCTGCTCTTTATTCCCTTGCTCCAAGATAGGAAAAGCCTTCTCTTTCTGGAGGGGTACTCCTATCGTATGCGCCGTCAATATTGCGGCTCTGTTGGAATTGGCTATAGGGCGATGCGGACCTCCTCACTGGCCTTTGGCGTTAACGGCTTTCTTGATTACAGCAGATCGGTTGCGGGTGCAACCTATGGTCAAGGGGGCGTTGGGTTTGAGATGATCGGCCCACAATTTGAAGCGCGCGCTAATGGCTACTTCCCGATGAGAACTCACCTTCACATCAGAAAATCCCAGAGGGTCGAAGAGCTGACAATCGATGCGACAACACTTATCCGTCGCACAACAGACACAATCGAGGATGAGAATGCCTACAGGGGGTGCGACTTTGAATTTGGCGTCGTTCAATCCTTCGGTCCTGGCCAGATACGCGCTCGCGCAGCCTTCTTCTTTCTCGCCTCAAGTGGGGCAAAGACCTTGCAGGGGCCCCACCTACGCTTGAGCTATGAGTGGGATCGGCCACTTGGCTTCATCGGTGCCAAGGTCATTGTCGGGGGTGAGTGGCAGTATGATCGGGTACGCAAAAATCAGGGTGGCGCGATCTTAGGTGTAAGGATTCCGCTCGGTCGCGGTGCGGCGGATTGCTGTCCTATTAGCTCGCTCTATCGCAGGATGGGAGATCCCGTGGAGCGCGAGCCTGAGGTCACGCTAGTTAAAAAGATCGTTGTTAACAGCTATGATGAGAGGGTCGTTGGCTTCGATGGTCACCCCCTCAACCTCTTCTTTTTCGATGCTGTTGGCGGCGGTGTTGGGACGCAAGGGTCGCCACTCTCTCTTGAGGAGGCACTGCTGCGCGCAGGTCCCCAGGATATCCTCTTTGCACTAAATGATAACGGGCCGATTTTTGCATCTGACCCCATCGTTCTCAAGCGATCCCAGCAGCTCCTTGCCCACGGGAGCGGGGAGGCTGTTTCTGTCGAGCTCAGACAGTCGGCGCCAAAGCTTGAAATTCGCGCCCTGAGTGGTCGCCCAACGCTCATGAATGGGAGTGATGGCGATCTAATCGAGCTTGCAAGTGGCAATAAGATTCGCGGGCTTCATCTTGTCTCGATGGGATCTGCCATCCGGGGCGAAGGGATACAGGGAGCAACACTTTGCGACCTCGTGATCGACTCGCACCGATCACCCATAACGCTCCAGGAGGTAAATGGCCCCGTTCTACTCTCCAACCTTCAGCTCCAGGGTGAGACAGCGGGGCTTCAAATGACGGGGGGATCATCAACCGTACGCTCTACGGGTAGCCATCTCAAGGTTGGTTGCGGATCAGCTGTTTTAATCGATGGGACGGGGGGCGCAATTGATCTCAGAGGCTTCAACATCGAGTGTGCTAGATCGCTTGGCACTAGCGCCATTGCGGTTCGTGGTGCTAAAGGAGAGGTCCACTTTGGCGCCGTAGAGCTTCGCCAGGTTGAGGGGGCTCCCGCCCTCTTGTGTGAAAACAATCAAGGCGAGCTCTCTTTTGCGACGCTTGATATCGATGTTAAGGACGGCTCCGCAATTGATGCGAAAGGTCAGCTCGGGTCTCTTCACATCGGGGGGGGAAGAGTTACAGCCCAAGGGGGCGCTGCGCTTCTTTTTGATCGTGTTGTTGCCGATGTAACACTTGGCTCTCTCACATCCCTTGCGAGCCCCACCTACGGATTTAGCCTCCATGAGACCTTTGGTCGCCTAGACCTCCAAGATGGCTCAATTGAGTCGCCTCTCCTTGGTGGCGCCCACGTTTTTGGCGGCGCTCCCCTCCTCACCTACGGAGGCAGGATCGCCCTCTCATCGGGTCGACTGATCGATGTCCAAGAAACAACAGGAGGAAGCCTTCTCTTTAACGGCCCTTCCCTTCTTGCCCAGGGTGGGGAGGGTGTATTTGTACGAGAGGCGGCAAGCGATCTTGCAATCTACAACGCTCATATCACGGGCGTTAGGACCCATGGGGTCACCCTCTCTCGCTTGAAGGGAGGATTCACCTTTGGGGATGGCCAGATCGAGTGCGCTCAAGGGGCTGCCATCTCTGGAAAGGAGCTGGGAAGCGTCAATCTACACGGCTTGCGCATCGATACTCTAACCCATGGTGATAGGCTTGCTGCGATCTCCCTAAGTGATGTGGCAGGGCCTCTTCTTATTGAGAATAGTCAGATTCGCGTTGTCGCAATCAAGAACGCGTGCGGCATTTACGTCGATAGTAGCGGTGTGGGTGGCCTCATCACAATTCAGGATAATCGAATTGAGGCGATAGGTGATAGGGGCACTAAATCAAGTGAAGCCACAGGAATTGAGCTCAATCTCATAGGCCAGGCGAGCATCAACGCCCAGATTCTCGACAATACCATCCGTGAGGTGCGAGCAAGCGCGGCACACGCCGGTATTCGCTGCGCTATCAATGGTGGTGAGGGTGGCAACTCCTCTCTCACACTTGCTGGCAACACCTTTAACGCACTAGAAGGTAGCAGTGGGGCGGCAATTGAGGTCACACTTGCTGGCAGCGCAAAGAAAAATAACGTGACGCTCCTGCATAACATCGATGCTACACAAGGCTCCCATAGTGTGATTTGCGGCACTCAGTCCACACTTGCTGGGAGCTCTTGCTGGACCATTTGGGGCAACTCCGCCTCCCCTGACTCAGGTGGTATCGATCTCACGAACAGAGGCGCCTCGACCTTCCAAATTCAGGTCTTCAATCCGTCAATGCTCGTTGCGAGCCTCTCAGCTGCGAACAGGAACTTGCCCATCAACATCAAGGGCGCTGTCACTGGCAGCACCCTTCCCTGTCCACCTTTGGTACATCATAATAAAAGCCTTTGAGTCTCTGGTACTCACCTTTTTCCCTGCGGCTTTGTGCTTGAATTCGTTGGCTTGTTAAGCCTAACATCGTTCTTGCGCACTTTGCCGCTGGCAAAAAATTAAGCACCATAGACCCAAGAACTTTTGTTACGATGTGCCTTGTATTAGCTCGAAAGCTCGAGTAGGTTGCAGGGACTACTGAGTTGGAAAGCTGGCCTCTATCTCGACCTCAAAGCCGAACTTATTGAGGGAGCGAATCAGGGAGACCACCTCTTTGGCAAGCTTGGCCCTATTAAGGCCTTGCGATGACCCTACAAGGAAGTGGTTGGAGAATTTAGATGGATCGAGATCTGGGAAGAGCTTGCAAAGGGGCTGTAGAAGGGGCGTGGCGAGGAGGTCCTGCCTCGCCTTAAGCTCCTGTGGGAGATCGCGCGGGATTTCCATAAACTGGCCATCTTCGACAGCGATGAGCGCCTCACCTTGCGCCCAATTAGCCGCAATTCGATCGCCGTAGTAAATGCGAAGTTCGGCAAGGGGAAGTAGAGGCGGCTCAGCCGCCCTAATGGCACTTTTACCAATTAGGGAGGCCTCATCGGCACCAAAGAGGTGGATTTGAAGGCGCAAAGGGCGATGGCTCACCCTTCTCTCTATACAAACTTTCGAGAGGGGTGCACGCTCGCACGGAACTTCCTCTTCCCTCTTCTCCTTCTTCTCCATCCCTGCTCACCTCATTTTCTTCGAGGAGATCTATTTCAGTTCGCGCTGAAAGCTTCACTTGTAATATGCCGGTGACCGGACTCGAACCAGCACCCCGTTGCCAGGAGTAGATTTTGAGTCTACCGCGTCTACCAATTTCGCCACACCGGCTAGCTGGTGTAGACTATAGTGATCCTCTGGATTTATTCCCAAGTAGCTTCTTCCTTTTGAACTTGCCCATAATAGCAGCGGATCGCTACCCTTGAAGAAATGCCAAGGAGCCTCACCTGGAATGAGCTGGCTTGAGACCTACGATCTCTTTCTTTTTGACTTAGATGGGCTGCTTGTCAATACAGAGCAGCTTCACTTCGAGGCGTACTCTCTACTTGCAAGACGCCACGGCTTCGATTTAGGGCTTAACTTTGTCCAGTACTGCGCCATTGCCCACCGCGATAGCGATGGCTTGCGGCGCTACTTCATTTCCTCTTTAAATGACCTTGTCTGCTGCTTTCCCGATTGGAAGGCTCTCTATGAGGAGAAGTGCCAGCTCTACCTCCAACTGCTCCTCGGCGACCACATCAGCCTCATGCCAGGGGTAGAGAGGCTCTTTACAGCGCTTGCCAAGGAGGGCATCCCCCGCGCCATTGTCACCCATTCCCGGGCCGAGCAGGTCTCGCTGATTCGCGAGAAGCTGCCTCTTCTTAACTCAATTCCCCTTTGGATCACGCGCGAGCACTATGATCAGCCCAAGCCCGCACCTGATGGCTATCTCTTTGCCATCAAGCAGCTTGGCAGCGCAGGCCATCGCACCATCGGCTTTGAGGACACCCTACGGGGCGTATGGTCGCTCGTGCAAAGTGGTGTTCAGGCTGTTATGGTCACCCACTCTGATAACCCCCATCTTCTTGAGGCCCAGGCGATGAAGGCGCTTCACCTCACCTCGCTCGATGAAGTTCCCCTCTAAAGAGGTAATTGCAAAACTCCAGTTGACCGCTTTCTGGCGCTTTTACCGATCTTTGCAATTCTGCATAAATCCCCTACTCTTAGGAGTATGCGAATTTATGCAGAATTGCAAA
>JAKBAF010000048.1 GCA_021809305.1 bacterium | reverse complement strand
AGAGACACCCTCTATCGCCAAGACATCATCTCGATGCTTGTAGTCTTGCGCCGCACGGATAAGCTCAGCTTTTCTTACCTCGATCTCAGCTTGATAGGCGAAGACCTGATGGATCGTATTGCAAATATCCCGAACGACCTGCGCGAGACTGGCTTTAGCCCCATCAAGCGCAATCTGCGCATCGGTTCGATCGAGCTCAACAAGGAGCTCTCCCTTGCGAACAAGAAAGGTATCATCGGTATGAATAGCCGTGACAAAACCGGGGCGCAAGGGGGTAATAAAGACCTGGTTTCCCTGGACGTAGGCATCATCTGTGTAGGCAACAAAGCGAACGAAAAAGAGCCAAAGAAGCGCGCCTATAATGATAAGGAGAAGCACTGCTCCCCAGAAAAAAAGGGCCATCTTTCTCCGGCTACGCCGTGTAGGAGGTGCTGCAGCTTCCCCATCTACCATCTTTAAGAGCACTCCCCTGCTTGCAAAGGGATGCAGGGAGAGAGGTAGCCTCCTCCGAGCGCCTTGATCAACCGAATGGCTGCAAGATACTGGTTGTAGAGTAGGTCGACATCATCTAACTCTCTTTGGATCAGCTCCTCCTCAATAGCGTAGGTTTGCAGTAAACTATCGAGCCCCTTCTGGAGACGGAGGATGGCGATCGTGTAGCGGGCCTTGGCCGCCCGCACGATCTCCTCCTGCTCTTGCTTTTGCGCAAAAATAGACTCAGCTACCACAAGCAGGTCGGCCACCTCCTGCGCACTCTTTAAGACCAAGTTGTTGTACTCAAAGATCGCTGCGTCAAATTTAGCTTTAGTAGCTCTCACGTTAGCGCGGATGGCTCCCGCTGTAAAAATTGGCAGATGGAGGGCGGGCTTCACCCCAAAGGTTGCGCTACTTAGACTAAAGAGGCGCAGGGCCCGGACACTCTCAAAACCAACAAATGCTGTGATATCGATGTTTGGAAAGAAGTCAGCAATTGCAGCCCCCACCCGATCAGCAAGCGCTTTTGAGCGCCAGATCTGTACCATTAAATCGGGCCTTCTTGCGAGCAGGTCAAGGGAGAGGGTCCTAGGAATGGCGATAGTGGCTGGCAGAGGGGCAAGCGTTGCATCAATACAAAGGGGCGCATCGGGCCCATTGCCGGTTAAGGCATTCAGTAGGTGCTGATCAATGGCTATCTCCTCATCGATTCCGACAACCTCCTGCAGGGCCACACGGCTGCTCTCCTGCGAAAAGAGGGGCGGGAGAGCCGAGAGAAGGGCGCTTTTCCGAAGGCGCTCTTGCAAGTTCAAGACCTCCTCGCGAATTTTAGCTAGCCTCTCAAAGAGGCCTTTGCGCAGGATGTTTGTCTTGAGGGCAAAATAGCTTTGAGCAACAGCTGTTGTGATCACAAGTTTGACCTCCTGCGCCTCGGCCTCTTGCGCTCTAAACTCGCCAAGCGCCGCTGTAAAGAGGTTGCGATTCTGCCCCCAAAAATCGAATTCATAGCTAAAATTTAACTTAATATCGATCAGATTGGGCGCGATAGGAATGTTTGGGTTCAGCGCTCGGTAGAGGCCATTCTTGCTCAAATACTGCCAGTCGTCATCAGCATCAAAGGAGATAAAGGGAAAGAGACGAGAGCGGGCGATAACAGCCTCTTGCTTGGCATACTCAATGCGCCGCCTTACCTCTTGCAATGAAGGGTTTTGCTGAAGCGCTACTCCAATCAGAAAATTGAGCTCCGGAGAATTAAAGACCTCCCACCACTCTGCACTTGGCCACTCCCCAATAGAGAAAAAAGGGGTTTCTAGGCTCTCATTCACGCTCTGATTCAATGTGGGCTGGGTGATCAAGTTCTCCGTCTGCTGCTGTTTTGGCAGCGAAACCATGCAGCTTGTCAAGACGAGCAAAGCTGAGAGGGGCCATTTTTTCCTAAAGAGAGCCATAAAACGCCTCTGATGGTGGCGCGCGAGGGCAAACAAGCCCTACGATAGCCATCCGGACCCTATCATTAAAATGAATTTTTACAGAGGGATCGCGGTGAGATCTTACGAGAGGAAGCTGGATGAGAGAGGGAGCATCTCATTCAGGAAAAAAGGCTTTACTTTATCCATGAGGTCAAGATAAGTTGACCATCGACTAAGACTTTATTGGTTCCAAAATTTTTTGGAAGTTACGTAATTCAAGGATTAAATAACGCGCACCATATCGGAGAAGGAAATGAAAAGTCACTGGCTCTATGGCAGGTTTCTTTATAGCTCGATTTTTGCATTAGGCTGCTGCACCACAGCTCTTGAAGCTGGTCAGCCCAGTTCATCCACAAACCAATCTACTGAATCAACGCAAAATACTGGCGATGAGAAGACTGATGGTAGAGATCCGCAGCTGCCTACAGTATTCGGAGGTGATCTGGGCAAGGAACACCCCATTCTCGATGCCTATATAACATGCGGGGATGCGTCCTCAACTAGTTCAGGATTTTGATGGATTACAGGTTAAATATTAAGGCCGAGTGATCAAATTTGATCGCGCAGCCTTTAATTTATGATCTATCTCAATTTCGACTTTGCATTCTTTCCGAGGACTAGTTGTCGCATCGCCCCACTCTTTATGGTGGCTAGAGCATGTTTAAAAGGCCGGAGCACCAATTAAGTCTTGGGAATAGCTAGCAAACAAGAAAAAGGCGGCATATCTGATCGTATCAGTTCTTATCATCGACTATCTCCATTATGATGCTACTCACCCAGCCCGCGTAAGCGATGAGCTTCAGCCATAGAGAAGAGAGATCCCAGTCCACAACATTCATGGGACCTTACTCAAAAGAGGCTTGCAGACAGGCAGATCAGAGATATGAGCCACTAATAAACAAATCTATAAATATTTCGAGCATGAACGAGATAGCTAACCTTTTGCACTCTAAGGCTCGCCGCCTTACTCTCGCTTGCTACTATGGAAGCTATGTCTTGGATATTCCGATGGTCGGCATGTTCAGCTTGCTCTCTTATATTCTCGGAAAAGAGACCACGCAGGCAAGCTGCCAAATAGCTATCTTCTTGAGCATCAAGCCAGTCACTGCCCTCTTCTCTCCCTACTGGAGCTCTCTCTTTACCACGAGAAGATGGGGGCTGAGAGGTCAAATCATATGGGCTAATCTACTCGTCGCACTGCCCCTGCTCTCTTTTCCATTCTTTAAGAATAGTTGGCTCTTTGTCATCAGCTTCGCTCTCTATCATCTAGGAGATCGCGCTGTCATCCCAGCTTGGATGGAGACGATCAAACAGTTTGTAAAACCTGATTCCAGACGGCTAGCAGTTGGAAGAACATCCTTTATCGTCTTTCTGGGGGGTGCATTCCTGCCGCTGCTTTTGGCTCCTTATCTTGATCGACATCCGGATAATTGGGGGTGGCTCTATTTTATTCTTGGCCTCCTCTCTCTTGCTCGACTTGGGTTTCAACTCTTGCTACCCACAACTCCGGTGGTGGAGAGAATTGAACAAAAAAAAAGGAATCAGGTCCTCACTCTCCTCATTCATCCTTGGAGCCAGTTCTGGCTACTGATGAGAGAGAGGCCCGACTTTGCCTTCTATCAGCTCATCTTCTTCTTTGGGGGCTTAGGGATTATGCTCACTCAGACAACGGTGAATCAGCTATGCTGCCAGATACTCAAGCTCTCCTATACGGAAATTGCAATTGCTGTCTCTCTTTGTAAGGGGCTCGGCTACCTTGTCTCACACCCCTTCTGGCAGCGGCGCTTCGACACCGCCAATTTCTATCTCTTCTGTTCTATGGTTGCCCTTCTTGCTGGCCTCTCATCAGCGCTCTTTCTCTTTGCAGGCGTTTCAATTGCCTTTGTCTATCTTGCAGAACTTTGCTATGGAGCGATGCAAGCCGGGAGTGGACTCAGCTGGTATCTCTCCGGTCCGCGCTTTGCCAAGTCAGAAGATAGCCTCCGCTTCACGGCGGCGAATGTCTTATTAATAGGCATTCGCGGCTTAATTGGCCCAAGCTGTGGCACCCTTATCTGCGCTTTCTTGGGCTACCAAGCGCCTTTCATGGTTAGCATCGCTCTCTGCTGTGCCGGAGCCCTACTCGGAATTGCCGGAGCTAAGATCCGCTGGCGATCTGCTGCGCTAGCTCCTTAGGATGAGGTCCTTCACCCTCCCGCTCTCTCTTTGAGAATCTGTCTCAAAACATAGGGCATAATTCCGCCGTGTTGAAAGTACTGAGCTTCAACAGGGGTGTCGATGCGCACAATGAGGGAGGTTTTCGTGGTCTTATTAGGGCGCGCAATTTCAAGAACGACCTCTGATCTTGGGGCAATCACTCCTTCCACTCCAAGTAGTGAAAACGTCTCATTACCGGTAAGGTTTAAGCTCTCATGGCTCTCCCCCTCCTTAAATTCGAGTGGCAGGACCCCCATTCCAATCAAATTGCTCCGATGGATCCGCTCAAAGCTCTGCGCCACAACCGCCCTTACCCCAAGCAGCTGGGTGCCCTTTGCCGCCCAGTCACGAGAGCTTCCCATACCATAATCACGGCCAGCAAAGATGATCAGAGGAACGCCCCTTTGTGCATAAATCTCTGAGGCGTCGAATATCGACAGTAAGCTGCCCTCAGGCATCACCTTCGTATACCCCCCCTCCTTACCATCTGCCATCTTGTTCTTTATCCGAACATTGGCAAAGGTGCCTCGCATCATCACCTCGTGGTTCCCTCGCCGACTGCCATAACTATTGAAATCCTCAGGTTTTACCCCTAACGAGAGGAGGTACTTGCCAGCGGGCGAATCCTCTTTAAAGGCGCCAGCAGGTGAGATGTGATCGGTTGTAACCGAGTCGCCAAAAAGAGCAAGGCAGCGCATTCCACCCAGTGTCTTTCTCGCTTCAACCTCAAGGGTGAAGAGATCAAAGTAGGGAGGCTGTTGGATATAGGAGCTCTGCGGATCCCAAGAGTACTCGGCACCCTTTTGAGAGGCGAGTCCCCCCCAGAGAGGATTATCCTCCAGAATATTGGAGTAGCGCTCTTTAAACATCTTTGGCTCGAGCGATTCTGAAAGGACCTTCTCAATTTCTTCAGAGGAGGGCCAGATATCGCGAAGAAAGACGGGTACCCCACCAGGATCCCGGCCAATTGGCTCCTTCACAAGATCGATGTCGACCCTCCCAGCAATAGCGAAGGCCACAACTAGAGGTGGGGACATTAAAAAATTAGCTTTTACTGCGCTGTGGATCCTCGCCTCGAAGTTCCGATTGCCACTGAGCACACTCGCTGTGATAAGATCGTGGTCCTTGATCACCTCTTCAATCTTCTCATCAAGCGGGCCACTATTTCCAATACAGGTAGTGCATCCATACCCAACCAGTTGAAAGCCGAGCTCATCTAGATACTTTTGCAGCCCCGCCTTTTCCAGATACTGGGTGACCACACGAGATCCGGGAGCGAGACTCTTCTTCACGAGGGAGCCCGTACTGAGCCCCTTCTCAACCGCCTTCTTTGCAAGAAGCCCCGCCGCTATCATGACGGCTGGGTTGCTCGTATTGGTGCAACTTGTGATGGCGGCAATGACAACTGATCCATGGCCGAGGAGCTGATTATAGGCGGGAGCCCCTGAATAACCGGGATCTGCATGTGCGGTTGTAAAGGGGCGATTCTCGACCATCTCATCTTCGCTCCAACCAGCCCCCTCTGACTCCTCTTCAATGCCCCCAGAATCCTCCGACGGAGAGCTCTTGCCAAGCTGGAAGAGAACATTAAGTGGCCCCTCTTTTCCATATCCGCCGCTAGAAGGTGACGCCTTTAGTAGCGCTTGAAACTTTGTCTGAAGCTCTGGGAGAGCGATCCTGTCTTGGGGCCTCTTTGGCCCCGATACGCAAGGGACAACACTTGATAGATCGAGTTCAAGCACTTTTGTAAACTCCAGATCTCCCTTGTTTGCGACGCCAAAGAGCTTTTGCGCGATAAGATACTCTCGAATCTGATCAATTTTCCCCTCCGCGCGCCCTGTCATCCTGAGATAGCCAAGCGTCTTCTCATCAATTGGGAAGAAGCCCATTGTCGCTCCATATTCCGGGGACATATTGGCAATTGTCGCCCTGTCAGCCACAGTCAAGCTCGCAACACCAGCCCAAAAAAACTCGACAAATTTATTTACAACCCCCTCTTTCCGCAGCATCTCGGTTACACAGAGAGTGAGATCAGTTGCCGTTACCCCCTCTTTCAAGGCGCCTGTCATGCAAACACCGATCACCTCTGGAAATTGGAGGGTAACAGGCTGACCGAGCATGGCAGCGCTCGCCTCAATGCCCCCCACGCCCCAGCCAACAACCCCGAGGCCATTAATCATCGTAGTATGGGAGTCTGTTCCGACAAGAGTATCTGGGTAGAGAAGGGTGTGGGACCCTTTGCGCAGCTCTCCGATCACGGGCGCTAAATACTCAAGATTGACCTGATGGCAGATGCCGATCCCTGGTGGAACCACTTTGAAGGTCTCAAAAGCTTGCTCTCCCCATTTGAGAAAGAGGTACCGCTCCTGGTTGCGCTTAAATTCCAGTTTTAAGTTAAACAGATAGGCATCTTCTGTCCCCGCTCGATCGACCTGCACAGAGTGGTCGATGACAAGATCGACTGGAACAAGAGGCTCTATGATGGCAGAATCTCTCCCCTTTTTTGCCACTGCATCCCGCATCGCCGCGAGATCCACCAAGAGAGGAACGCCTGTGAAGTCTTGAAGAAGGACGCGTGAGACCACAAAGGGCACCTCACCATGCTGCTGGCTCTTTGCGCTCCACTTTGCAAGCCGGAGGATATCCTCCTCCTTAACTCGCAGACCGTCGCAATTTCGAAGGAGTGACTCCAGCATGATGCGAATGGAGACAGGCAGGCGAGATACCTCAGCAATCCCTTGCTCCTCAAGTGCTGGCAGCGAATAGTAGTAGCGCTGCTTGTCGTTATTTAGTGACCTTAGGGTCTGATAGGTGTCTTTAAATTGGGGCATGATTTCACCTTTTTCTATAAGACCTGCGAAGCCACTCAAGATGGCGCGAGGAGGCCAAATCTATCAACTGTCATGCTTTACTAAAAACTGGCATTGCTATCAAGTAGAACATTGGGATGGTCGGGCTCTCTGGTAGTGATGCGGACAGCAATTTCAAAGGAGTAAAAATGAAAATCCGGACAGGAACGCTTCTTGGGCTAATGCTTGCAGCGAGCTTATGCCTTTCATCTTGTACAAAGTCCACCAAGCGAGCCACGATCAGCGAATCTGAGGCTGAGTCTATTGGGTCTGAGGCATATATCTATGGTTACCCACTTGTCACAATGGAGATGACACGGCGCGTGATGACAAATGTGGCCTCCCCTGAGGGGCTCCGGGCACCCATGGGCCAGTTCATTAACGCAAGAGAGTATCCGGATACTTCGTTCCATGATGTCACGGCGCCAAACGCCGATACGCTCTACTCAGTGGCTTGGCTCAATCTCAGTCAGGAGCCCTACATCCTCCATCTACCGGATGTCAATGATCGCTACTACCTAATGCCAATGCTGAGCGGCTGGACCAACGTCTTTGCCTCGCCTGGGACCCGCACAACAGGAGATAAAGCGGGCGACTACGCCATTACAGGACCAAGCTGGAGCAGCACTCTTCCCTCTGGCATCAAGGAGTTCAAGTCGCCAACTAACTTGGTATGGCTGCTCGGTCGCACCTATTCCACTGGCACAGCGGAGGACTATGACGCTGTGCATAAGATCCAAGATGAGTACTCCCTAACCCCTTTAAGCAGATTTGGCAGCCCCTACACTCCACCTCAAGGAAAGGTCGATCCAGATATCGATATGACGACCCCTGTGCGAGAGCAGGTGAATGCAATGAATGCTGAGACGTTTTTTACGACCTTAGCCCAGCTTATGAAGGAGAACCCTCCAGCCAAAGAAGATGGTCCGATTGTCGCCAAGATGGCAAGGATTGGCGTCATCCCAGGAGATGAGTTCGATATGAGTAAGCTGGAAACCAATGTGGCCAAAGGCATCAAGCAAGCGCCAAAGATTGGCCAAGAGA
>JAKBAF010000047.1 GCA_021809305.1 bacterium | reverse complement strand
TACCAGATAGGCTCCTTCGTAGGCCTTCTCTTTGATTATCACCTTGGTCGTACTTCAGCACTGTCATTACTTTCTATAATCATTCGCCATCAGTATCTCACCCAGCGCTTCTCGGAGGGCGGTGAGCTAAAGGAGGAGGTCACCTTCCATGAGGGGGAGCCGCAAGGCGAGGCGCATGGCTACTGGCCAGATGGTCGCTCCTCCTACAACGAGCTCTATAAGAAGGGGCTTCTCCATGAAGGTCTCTACTTCGATGAGGAGGGCGACTGCATCGCCACCATCCATCAGGGCAGAGGGCGTCGAGCTCGTTTCCTAAGAGAGGGGCGTTTTGATCTTATTGAGTACCGCGAGGGGGTTTGTGAGGGCGCTGTTGAAGAGCTAGATGCTGATTTTCACCTTCTTCGTCGCTACCACACTAAAAATGGCGTCAAGCACGGAGAGGAGATTGAATTTTATCCCCCCTCTCCCTTCGGCCAGGAGGCGGCGGCTCGGCCTAAGCTTCTTATTACATGGCAGCAAGGACTGCTCCATGGGACGGTAAAGAGTTGGTACCCCTCAGGGCAGCTAGAGAGTCAGCGAGAGATGGCCCACAACAAGCGGTATGGCCCCTCCACTGGATGGTACGAAGAGGGACAGCTCATGCTCATCGAAGAGTATGAAGAGGACCGTCTAATCAAGGGGAGCTACTTCTCTCATAGCTCCGGTCTTCCCGTTTCGCACGTTGTTGCAGGCTCTGGCCTCGCAACCCTCTATGACGGCTCCGGCCACCTAATCCGCAAGGTCGTCTACCAAGGGGGCCTACCCGAAGCCGGCGGACAAGAGGCTAAGTAGCCGTCGTCCCTCTTGGGGGACTTTGCCCCCAAACCCCCACGAGAGGGCCCTAAGCCCTCTCGACTCCCATGGCGTTTTTCTTTGGCCGTAGCGCTGGCTTTGCAAAAATTGTAATAACATATGGAAAAGGCTTTGCCTTTTCGATATGGGTAAATGCGAAAAGAGATCTACGGCTTAACGTTCATATAGTAATGGGTGTCCAGAGGGCGCAAGCCCTCTGGTGGGGTTTGGGGCGAAGTCCCCAAAATGGCGGGCGACGATGCTAACCCTCGGCTCGCTTGAGATTCTCGAGGGCGGCTAGAATTTCATTTGCAAATTGGTCAGCGACGCGGGTCGGAGAGAAGAGCTCACTCGCAGCGCTCGCATGGAAGGCATCGATTGCGCGTTGATAGCCCTCGTACTCCTCCTTTGTCATGGCTTTAAGGTAGGCGTGGAGGTCGGCATCGCTGTCGAACTGGCACCGATCAATAAAGCACTCTTTGGGGATAGAGTGGAGGACATTTGGATCGCCAAGGTAGACAGGAACACAGTGAGCAGCAAGAGGGGCGAGGAGTACTTGCGAAATGTAGCCTGGCTCATCGCAGGAGTTCTCGTAGGCAAGACAGAAGCGGAAGTTGCCGAGAGTCTCATCATCTGCGGTCCCACCATAGGTGCGATAGTTGAGGCACTCCCAGCCGGGGCCGTAGAAAGTGAAATCGCCAGACCCGTGGCTCTCGAAATAGTCAATTGCGCTTTGCCGCTTGGTGTAGAGCTGATGGAGGTGGGAGGAGCTCTCGTTGGGGGCGATGAGGGTGAGTAGAGCTCTTGATTCGAAGGGCTTACTGGGCGCTTGGGAGGCAATAGGGTGGGTTAGATGGAACTTAAGGAAGGTCTTCCCATCGGCCAGATCATCCCTCCAGGTGAGGATCTTGGAGAAGAGTTGTTGGAGCTCGGGAAGATAGGACTGCGGCTCCAGCAGAGGGGGATCCCAGATGGAGAGAATTTTTCGCTCTTTAGGAAGCTTCTTAAGATTCTCAATCACTTCCTTGTTTGGCTGGATCCCGTAGCAGAGCAGCAGTCCCGCATCAAGTGGAATACGCTTTAGGCGGGTGCAGTGAAGCTCAACCCCTCTTTCCGCACAGGCAGCCTTTAGGGCTACCCAGAAGCGCCGGTTGTCGACCTCTGGCTGCCTGTGCCTGCCCTTTAGAAGGCGATCTCGAGGCGGTGCGTACTGGTTTGGCACAACGTAGACAACCCTCTTGCCATTCAACCTATTCCATAGTTCCGGAATGATATGCAGGCGGTCGCGATCCCGTACCTCATCGTGAACCCATCTACAGGTGATACGAATCGATGCAAAGGAGAGTGCAAACAGGAGAAGTAATCCCACAAGGAGAAGTGGCTTGGGTTTTGTGGCCAATTGGGCTATTGCTCGGCTCTTAATGACGGAAACCCCTTCTTTTTACGCCTTCAGCTTCTCAAGCGCGGCGACGATCTCATCGACAAATTGCGCGGCGATGCGCTCTTCAGAGAAGATCTGAATTGCGTCACTATGGATGTAGGCATCGATGGCTCTCTGATAGCCCTCATACTGTTCTTTGGTGATCGACTTTAGAAAGGCGTGGAGCTCCTCATCGCTTTCAAAGTCGTATCGGTTGATGAAGCACTCTTTTGGGACGTACTCTTCAACATTTGGGGCGCCGAGATAGACAGGTACACATCTAGCGATAAGGCAGTCGAGCATCTTCTCTGTCACCCAGCCCGGCTGGTTGAGCTGATTTTCATAAGCTAGGCAGAACCGGAAATTCTGGAGGGTAGCAATTTTATCTTTGATGTAGCCGCCCCAGGTGTGATAGCCGCAATACTCCCAACCGGGACCGTAGAAGACAAAGTCATCAGACCATCGACTTTCATAGAACTCAATGGCCCGACGCCGTTCAGTGTAGGCTTCTTCTGGGTGGGAAGAGCTCTTGTTGCTGGCAACAAGTGTGAGCAGCTTTTTCGTTTCGAAGGGCTTCTCATCGAGTATGGGCCTTAAGCAGTGGGAGAGATTGAATTTAAAGTAGGTCTTGTTGTCGACAAGGTCATCCCGCCAGGTCAGCACCTTCGAGAAGGATTTATGGTAGTCCGGAACGTAGGACTGGGGTTCGTAGACAGCGGGCTCCCAGACGGCAAGAATCTTGCGCTCTTTGGGGAACCTCATCGTGTGTCTAAAGACACGAGGATGTGGGCGGATTCCATGGCAGAGGATAAGCGAGGCGTCAAGTGGGGTTCTATAGAGATTGCTGCAGTGGAGCGCGATCCCCTTCTCAGCAAGACCATCCTTTAGCTTAACCCAGAAGTTGCGATCATCAATTGTATAGCGGTTGTATGAGCCTTTGATGACCTTGTCACCGCTAGGAGCCCCTTCATAGGGTACAAGGTAGACGATCGTTTTGCCTGTAACCCGATTCCAGAGCTCTGGAATCACATGCAAATAGTTTCCTCGCTTAAGGTCTGCGTGGATGAGATGGTAGAGATCGATACCTGCGAGAATAACAAAACCGCAGGAGATAAGCGGGATCAAGATCCAGTTCAGGCGCAACCGCGGCATAGGACACCCCAATTCATGGTCTTTCTTTGGTTGACGGTAAGGCTTAAGATGCGACACTCTATCAGAGTCCCATTCTTAGTCGCAAGCAGGAGTTGAAAAGATGAATCAGCAGCCCGATCTCCAACGGAGGAAGGCCCTAGAATTAGCGGTAGCACACATTGAGAAGCAGTTTGGCGAAGGGGCTATTATGTCCCTCGGCAGGCATTCCGCAGGATCAGAGATCAGTGTCATTCCAACTGGCGCCATCGCCCTCGATATCGCGCTTGGTATCGGAGGTGTTCCAAGGGGAAGGGTCGTCGAAATCTACGGACCCGAATCCTCTGGTAAGTCCACGCTTGCAACACACATTGTTGCAAATGCGCAAAAGCAAGGAGGCCTTGCCGCCTACATAGACGCCGAGCACGCCCTAGACCCAGGTTACGCCGCCCGCATCGGTGTGAATGTGGATGACCTCCTCATCTCGCAACCGGGCAGTGGAGAGGAGGCTCTCTCGATTGCCGAGGTGCTCATTCGCTCTAATGCTATCGATGTCGTTGTGATCGACTCGGTTGCAGCGCTTGTCCCAAAGAGTGAGCTTGAGGGTGAGATGGGAGACGCCTCTGTTGGTGTTCAGGCACGTCTTATGTCACAGGCTCTGCGCAAGCTCACAGCCGCGCTCTCCCGAAGCCATACATGCGCTATCTTCATCAACCAGATCCGCGAGAAGATTGGCGTTATGTTTGGAAGCCCTGAGACAACATCAGGTGGGCGCGCCCTTAAGTTCTACGCCTCTATCCGGCTAGATATTCGCCGTATTGGCGCCATTAAGGGGCCGGATAACCTCGATTCGGGAAACCGCGTCAAGGTTAAAGTAGTTAAAAATAAATTAGCTCCTCCTTTCCGGACGGCCGAGTTTGATATTCTCTTTAATGAGGGGATCTCAGGTGCCGGTTCCGTTCTCGACCTTGCGGTAGAGAGCGAAATTGTAGAAAAGAAGGGCTCTTGGTTTAACTACAATGGCAATCGCCTAGGTCAAGGGCGTGAGGCTGTAAGAGAGGTCCTTAAGAGCAATCCCGCCCTCTACCAGGAGCTCGAGAGGCTTGTTCGACAGAAGGGCCCAGAGTGCCTGCAAAAGAGTAAGGCTGTTGCTGTCCAGGATGAGGCCCTTATCGAAGAGTAGTGTAGACATTTATTTAACCTCCTTCTTCGGAAGGAGGTTTTAATAATTGATAGATGATGAGATTGATCAAACTTGGTATAATCATTCGGAGGTATAAAGAGGTAACTGCAAAACTCCAGTTTAACCGATTTTTAGGTGATTTTACCGATCTTTGCAATTACTTCTAAGGACGGGATAAATTCAGAGTATGGAAGTTCAGCACGGCAATCGAAGGGGTTACATAGCCTTTTTGGGAATGGGAATAGCCTGCTCCGCAGGGTTTGCCTATCTCAACAAGTACCGCCCGCTTGCGTGCGCTCTAGGGGCAGCAGCCCTTGTCGGTTCAACCTACCTTGCCATGGCGTTGGAGGCCCCAAGGGAGCGACGCGTCATCTCATCAATCACGGTCAGTGGAGTCGCTATTGCTTTGCTTGGCTACGGATTCACTGGTCTTATCAAAATGTCTGATCGCTACAAGGCGTTTTGGACAGCACGAGATATTTGGAGTGGTATTGCTGAGCTGCGATGGCTCTCTTTTCACTTTGGTCTCTTGCTCCCATTAGGGCGCGGCTGTCTAAATATGGGTTACGGTCTTTGGAAGGGCGAGAGCTCCGCAAGAGATAGGCAGCACTTCGTCTCGCGGCTCCTTAGAGAATCAAATAAAAAACATGTTAAACACCTCCCGCGCTCAATGGCTTTGCGTGACGGCCAAACTGAGATCGATCTCAAAGGGGTGGTTGATGAATTTCATTTTAAGGGAGCCTCTTTTTTCGAGCGGTGCCTCTCTATCTTCTCTGCAAGTCCACTATCCGATGGCGAAATTAACCTAGTGCGTTATGCGATAGTGACTGAACTGCCTGCTAAGGAGCGGGACGAGGCGATTGAGGCCTACTTTCAAGCTCGCCTTCCTCAGATGACAACAGAGCAAATCTCTTCCTTTATTCTTTCAGCTGATAGTCGCTATTTGCCGATGGAGAAAGCGGCTAAAATTCTCTATGAGCAAGGGCGGCTTGACGTACTTCGGAGGCTTATTGAGCAGGTTTCGGAGGGGATTGTATCGCTCCAGGAGGCCAATGTTTGTGAACTCACAGAGAGGATCACTAATTTGCACAAGAGGTTGGATGGAGCTCGCCTTGGCGATA
Source organism: bacterium (assembly GCA_021809305.1). GTDB lineage: Bacteria > Chlamydiota > Chlamydiia > Chlamydiales > JAFEGQ01 > JAKBAF01. The sequence goes on along the minus strand of JAKBAF010000047.1, from coordinate 2,485 downwards.
CTACGGCGCTTCAAGATGAGCACAAAACGCTTGTGGCCCTCTATAAGCCGCGACAAAAGCGCTATCGGCGGATGAAGAGGCTGATCGAGCGTTTGGGTCCACTTGATCGGTATGGCCGTTTTTTTTCAAGCGAGTCGGGTTCAATAAGCTTAACGCCTCCCTTTATTGAGCGGGCGATGCGGCTGCAAAGAAAGGCCTTACCGAAGAAATGGGAGACCGACACCCTTGAGCTCTCCTCGAAGCTTCGCATTATTAGATGTGGACTTCAGCCAACGCTAGATCCTTCTCTTTCAGACCCGTCGATGCCGGCTCTGCAGAGGCTGGAGTCATTCGGGCTGGTAAAACAGGCGAGTTGGCAAGGATGGGAGGTCGCACTGGGTCTCGATGATATCTGCGAGATGGAGGAAGGTCTTGCTGCCCTTGGTCTCCATACCGCGCAAGATTTTTACGATAAGCAGATCATACGGCCTGATGAATCTTTAGAAGGTATTGGCCTTGTTGAGCTCCTTTGCCGCGCTCAAGCGGCTAGGTTGAAGGCCAAATGTAGCAAGAGTGTTGAAGAGGGTGGCGTACCGCAGCCAGCCCTCCATGCGGCGACCTCTCCCTCCCCTCTGCCTCACTACCTCCACCCAAAGGTGTGGAAGGGAGTGCAGCTTGTCATGGGCGCCTCCTACCTTCTCATATGGTCAACCATTATGGTGGCCCACGCAAGGCAGGCTCCAAAATGGTTCCTCGCAGGCTTGGCTCTTGGAGCAACCGAGAAATTCCTTTGGGGAAATGAGGTCTTCTATCCCTGCGATAAATATGTGGAGGATCAGCCGTTTGTGGTCGCTGCATTGGGTGCCGAGCATTTTAATGTAAAATTGCTAGAGAGAAAGGGCCTCCTCCATCGGGCACGCAAATTCTCCACTCTCGATCTTGAAAGTGGGCAGCGCGTTATCTGCTCTGAGACTACTTTAAGCGGCCTCTATTCGGCTCTTAACCTTCCATATGATAACGTCGCCCCCGGAGCTGTAGCCATGGGCCGCAATCTCCTGCATACGATGCATGAGACATCAAAAGAGCTCGGATTGGTCTAGCACTAGGCTCTTATAAGGCGGGCGCGACCTGATCAACATCGCATTTTCATCTTGGCTTGTCCGCTTGATGCGGATATCGCTGATCGGGTTGAGATCGTTGTAGACGTAGAGCACTCTTTTTATGAATTTAAAGCGGCTTCCTGCCATCTCCAGCATGGGGTACATGAAGGCGGCATCGCCAGCTGTAACAAAGTAGTTGCCTTTAGTATCGCGCAGATCGCGATCGAGAATATTGCGCCAAAGGAGGTAGCGGAAGGAGCGCAAGTGCTGAAGAACAAATGGCCGCTTTCTGTAGCGCTTGAGCCAGACGGTCCAGGGTCTATACGCCTTGGCTTGTAGCACGCCTGCGCTGTAGTGAACCGCTTGACCATAGGTAAGGAGGGGCGCCTCTCTCTTGTAGACCTCGGCGAGGTATGCAAGCGAATCCTTGCTAAAGAGCCAATCATCACCATCGATTGGAAGGAGAACATCGCTATCTACGCAATTAAGAGCCCTAAAACCATTAATGACGTTGACAAGCGGTCCAACGTTGACCGGATTAAAGCGAAAGCCCCAACCATTGCGAGAGCAAATTGTTTCGATCACCTCTCTTTGACGCGGATCAACGGAGGCGTCGTCGATGACGAGCAGCTCATAGTTTGTGTAGGTCTGCTCTTCAATTGAGGAGAGGCAGCGCTCAAGCCAAGGTAGAGCGTTGTAGGCGGGAACGCATATCTTAAATCTTGGCTCTCTCATAACTTTGCATTTTTTGGAAATTGGGCCCCGCGGTCCTTAAAACGGCACGCCTCTTGGCGGGTTACGAGCATAGCCCTTGGTATGTGCACCGCTTGGGAGCCGGCTGCCTGGAGCAGCTCTAGAAAGAGCGAGGCGTGCCAGGGGCTAGGATCACCTGTACTCCGTAGAGTCTCTTGCGCCCGCACCTTTTTAAGGAGGCCATAGCGAAAGGTCAGGAGGCAGGGTAGGAGCTTTGCAAGGGTTCTTGACGGCCGAATCACCCTCTCTACCAAGGAGCGGGGACGCTCGCCAAAGACCTCACCCGTAGCCTCACTTAGGGCGATAGAGTGTGTGAGGAGTAGCTTATCATCTGCAAAGAGGCGCGATAGGGCCGCGAGAACGCCTCCTCCTTGCAGTCGATCGCCCTCATTGAGAAGAAGGATCACATCTTCATCCACCGCACCAAGGCGCTCCGCGCTCTCTGCTACCCTTGTTACGTGGGGTAGGAAGGTGGCCACATCAAAGGAGCGGCACGACTGCTCATCGAGGGAGGCCTGCGTCTCGCACCCTACCGTGTCCGTCTGCGAATTGATAAGAAGCTTGAAGCGCATGGTTCAATCTAGAGGTGAAAAATACTCTTGTCCGCGGTTAGCGAGACTCTCAAGGATTTTTTTAAGGCCTGAGGAGGCTAG
>JAKBAF010000046.1 GCA_021809305.1 bacterium | reverse complement strand
CGCTTCTTTCTCTTAGCCCCTTTCTGGCGCTCGGCGCAGGCTGTCTATTAATCACGACCTGCTCTCGAGCTCGTACCAGAGCCATGTAAAAGCCCCCTCCCATCCACTTGCAATCCGATGGCAATTAGGAGCGCTTGCGCCGGCCCCGAGATGGAGGGTAGCGGGGAGTGTTGAAGCCGAGAGGCGAGCTGGTGGGTCTCTTTGTGGAGACCTCTGCTAAAGAGGGCCTTAGCTTTATTAAGAAGGGTTGGGGGGTGGGAGGGGCTTAAAATAAGAGCCTCTTCTAGGGTCTCGAGTGCTTGCTCGAACCTGCCAAGCTGGAGGTAGAGGGCGCCGAGCGTCTGGTGGTGGTAGGGCTCTGCTGGGCTTAGGATGACAAGCGCCTCGAAGAAGGGGAGGGCTCTCTTGTATTTGCCTTGTTGGAGATAGGAGTAACCAACAACGCGCAGGTCTTGGCACTCCGCCTCGCCCCAGCCGAGAAGCTGGCGCCAGTCGATCTCATTTGCTGTTTTAGTCTCCAAGGAGCCCTCCGCTACCAGATAGGATCTGATCGATCTCGCCTCTAATTGATCGCAAGGTCTTGACGACCTCGAGGATGCGGCGCTTCTGCTCATCGATCTCTGAGGAGCTCCCTCGTCGCTTCAGGAATGAGGAGATCTTGCGCCAGATGCGAATGAGATCGGTTTTGGGAAGCGCGTGGGGGTTGCGCCAGACATCGTGGCTAACTCCGGGACCCGGTGGTTCAGTAAAGAGGGCGATTGAGCTGCCATAGCCAGGTTTTAGGTAGTGGTCGAGGGAGTACTCTCTTGCCACAGGCAAAAGGGCGCGCTGGCCACTCTTGACCGTCACTCCACCTACACTGTTGGTAGCATGGATGGCACGAGCTCCGCTTGTGGGCGCTACCTCCTCCTCTTCTTTGCCATGCGCTCTTTCGGCCCAACGTTGATGCCAGTAAGGATCGAGATTGGAGATGACCGATGGCTCTGGCATTATTAAGGCTCGATTTTAAGAATTCCAAAAATTAAGACTCTCTGTAGCCATTAGTTTTAGAGCATTGGAGGCTTAATTAGCAAGAGGTGAGTTGTTAACGAGAGGGCAGAGGAAACTAAAATGAATCCTTCTATCGCGTAAGAAGTTGGCAGGAGGGGCTGCCGGGCTGGAGGGTTGTTGCCGCTTCGGTTTGCGTGTCAAACTCCATCCCGACGGTCAGGTTGATGGCGTAAGGGAGGGTGTAGAGCCAGTTATTGTCCTGGTAGTAGAGTTTGCCTGAGGTGGCGGTTAGCTGCATATTCGCCTCAGCAAATGTCTGGAGTATGTCAAAGCCGGCCTTATCTGCGGCATCGAGCGCGGGAGTTGCGAGTATCGCTTTAGCATACTGGTCGACTCCCACCCAGGAGTTGAAATCGAGCGCAAGGCTCTCTTCAAGGCGCCCCTGCGCGAGCGGTGTGTAGAGCGTCCCTGAATCTGTGCTATGCCCCTCCCACGGATTTCCATGACGGTTGAAGGGCAAGCCTGCGATATCCTCCTTGTCGGGGTTGCGACTATCCCGCCAGAGCATATCCATAAAGACCTTTCGTTTCACAATGGAGCTTTTATCTGTTGTGGAGATCAGCTGCGCAATCCAAGGGTCTTGTGTGTTGAAGAGATCGTCCCACTGGATCACGATTGCTGCCGCTCCTAGCCAGAGCCCATACTGACTGTGGTGGACATTGTAGATGGCGTTGCCCTGATCAAGTTGTTCAGTTGCATTTGTTGTCTGAAGAACCCCAGATGTTGAGACAACACCTGGGGTCAGTGTGTCTCCAGTAAAAGAGTCAGGTAAAGGATTGCCCTGAGCATCGACATGGGTTATGAGCCACTGATTCAAAGTTGTCTTGATCTGATCGATGAGGGGTTGGGTGAAGCTCTTAATAAAACTGGAGACACCGGGTATTCGGGCGAAGACAAACTGGGCGATCTTAACCGATAGGGCAAGCTCAAAGAGCTGCTGGCCGGTCTCGGGAAGTGTGGTTGCGGTGATTATCTCTGCTTGCACCTCCTTGAAGAGACTCTGCAGGCGGGAGAGCTCTTGCCCCTTAAAGGCAAGGGTCGGGGGTATGTAATCTGTCGCATAAAACGAGGGGAGAGGGCCCTCTTGGAAGGAGACCATCCCGTTCACAGCCGAGACGCCAAGGAGAGGGCCTTTGATGGGATCGAGCACTGCAAAGGCCGGTATTGGAGCTGAATGAAGCGTGGGATCAAGCCTTTTGTAAGCTGGAAAGAGGATCAAAGGGTTGATAGCCCCTCCGATGCAGCTGTAGGCCCACTCATAACTGTTTGCGGAGAAGAAGATATCCGCTGTTAAGGGAATCGTGTGGCGATAGGCGTCATAAGATGCCTCTGTTAGTGCTGCAGAGGGAACAATGCCATAACTTGGGGAGGGGCGGCTCGCGCTCTGGTAGCTATCGATTGAGGCGGAGAGGTTGTTTGTAAGAAGGAGAAGGAAGAAGTTATTAAATCGGTTGAGTCCAAGGGGGTAGGCTACTTGATGAATAGACTGAAAGTAGCGGGAGGCTGCTGTAAAATTGCGGCGGGCTAGCAGCGGGAGGAGCTCTGCCACAATGCCACATGTCGGGACGAAAATGCCGCGCTGAATGTTGTGCACGATCTGCGCATCAACTTTGGTGACCCACTGCTGCGGCCAGAGGAGAAAGGGGCTAATCGGGGTGACAGGGCTTGTTTGGGTGTCGGCAGCTGTCGACCAAAACCTGCCAACTTGGGGGTTTCTTACCACCGGACCAATATTTTCCACAGGCGTTGTCTGGATGACCGCAACACGGAGTATGCCAACAAAGGGGGCTGCAGCTTGCACACGGCCGTTATTGGTTGCGATCAGTGAGATGGGATCTATTGACTGCTCGACATAGACGAGCCAAGTCTGTCCGTTATCGAAAACGAATTTAAATTTTCTGCCCGCTTCTGATTGCGATCCTGAGGGGAGAGGACGTCTAACCCCATCGACAAAAAAGCTCTGCAGCGTCGCTTGGCTAAAGGTGATAAGTGGGGTAAGCCCATTGTATTCGATGTCGTGATAGGCGTTTCCGATAACGTTGTAGTCGACAAAACTCCCTGATTCGGCTCTTGAGCCGGAGACGGTATCGATCAAGGTGAAGAAGGTGGCATTTGTACTCCCAACATTTATCGTCTGACCAAGTGTGATGGTTCGGCGCTCTTGCCTCGACGAGAAGGTGAGCGTCGCTGAAAAATCAGTTGTCGACCGAAAGAGGGTTCGCTCTGGATTTATCACAAATGAGATGGGGGAGATTGCCGGATTGATTTGAATAAGCCAGTGATCTCCATTGCTTAAAGTGAGATCAAAGGTGTGACCTGCCGGAAGGGCACCAAAGGGGCGGCCTGGTGGCGGGATAAAAAGAGCGCTGTTCACAGGCACGCCATCGATTACAATTGTGTCGATTGTGGGCCCATTGGTCACCAAGACAGGCGATAGGTTATTAAATTGAAACTCGTTAAAAAGACCCTTGGGCTGAAGGGGCACGAGGGCATTGCTCCAAGCTAGTCGACCAGTAAAAGCGGTCTTAGAGACCAATAGGGTGCGACCGCTGTTTATAACAAGTTGAAGCGGATCAAGAGAGTTGACCACATTCAAAAAGAACAATTGGCCATTATCTAGGGTAATAACAAATTGATTGCCGGGTGGAAGTGTGACAGGTCGCGATGTGTTGGGTAGCGCTACCTCAGTTCCATCGATGATAATTGAGTGGATGGTGGGGCCATTAGTGCTGATCTCCACTATGCGGGCAAAAAAGACCTGAAAAAGCTGAGGGACGGAAGGCACTGCAACAGGGGTTGGCTCCGCCGGAAAGTTTGCGATGAAGTTGGAGGGAAGGGCTGGGCCTGGTGGCTGCGCGGGAGTTGTAGGGATGGGAGTGGTTGGTGGCGTTGCAGAAAAAGGGGCAGGTCCTGGAGTTGCTGGGGGAAGAGCCGGTGAGGTTGGGGTGGCAGCTGTAGCTCCTGTTGGCGCGACAAGCTCTTTGGGCCTGTAGGCGATACTCATTGCTTGCGTTGAGAAGAAGTGGGTGCGCCGCCCGAGGTCGGCTGACTCGGTGCAGCCGAAGATCAGCTCTGCGTTATCTGTCGGTGTTGTAATCTCAAGGTTTAAGTTTGTTTGGGTCGCTGGAAAGGTGAGGCCGACACCTGTGGGGCCTTGGCTGACATAGAACTGGTTGACGCGGATAATCTGGCCCGAATTGGCTGCAATCTGCTGTAGAGCCTGAAAGTCATTTGTGCGAATGGGTTCAAAGGGGTTGAGCCGATTTTGAGGCTGTAGGGGGAGGTTCTGGTTTACTGTCCCACCAAACTGAGGGATCGTAATTGTGTTGAATAGGGGAGCGCCACTAACAGCCCCTGTAAGGAGCGAGGTCACAAGGAAGAGGAGCAAAAAAGGGCTGTCTAAATTCGCCCGCCAGCTCTTTGGGATGAGTCGCAAAGAGCGCTCCTCAAGAAGCTTGCGGAAGAGGTGTAGTGACCCGGACAATCTCTCTTGCAACCGAGTAGGGCTCACGCGCATCAAACTCTCGCGCTTGTCCAAACCAGCCACGGCGTCCAATAGTTCGGAAGAGGAGATCCCCATCCCTAGCCTCGACAATCGCAATTGCTGGGTGGCTTGCAAAATGGCCATCTGCATCAAAGAGGTAGAGATTGATGCTAACATCGCTCTCGCTAAGAGACCCCGTTGCGAGCCAAGAAGCCAGCTGAGAGCTCGTGTTAAAAGCGGAGACCGTCTCTCTTACACAGTCGACGATAATCCGGCGCAGTTCATTGCGCACCAGCGGTTTTTGTAGCTGGAAGTAGAGATCGACTGTCTGAATTTTCTGATCCTCTCCAGTGCTGCCCAAGATCCAAAGTGGTTCCATCGAATGGCGTTTCGCAAGCCTCTCGGCTGTGGGATTAATAAGCGATGCAAAGAGCGCGCCATCAGCGGACTCCAACGCATCCGTTTCATGCGTTAATTCCGCGGCTGTTTGGGCAATGAGGGGCGCAAATAGGAACCAGAGAAGTCCAGAGATAGCGCTTAAAAACTTCATTGAATCGCCTCCGAGGCCCCTTTGTAGCGTAAAATGCACATTTTCCACCAGACCAAATAGTTGCTCGGGCCCTAGGAATCGAGCCTCTCAACTTTTCGGCTTGTGACATAACCGTCGAATAACATACGCTCCTTTCATCGATGAAGAGGCAAGACCTGACCGCGCATGACTCGGCCTTAGATGAAGAGCTCCACCGCTCACTTTCCACTCCCAACGTCCCTTCGACACCTGCTCTTCACTCTTTTGATTGCGGGCGTCGCGGTGTCCCTCTTTGGTGCAGATGCAGCAATCCCTGCTGCCGCTAATCCTGCATCAGCTGCTGCTGCCGCTAATCCCGCATCAGCTGCTGCTCCCGCTTCTCTGGAGGCCACAATTCCTCCACTTGCTCCCAGTGCTACAGCAGGGGAAGGGCCGCTCTCCTCCGATCAAGAGAAAGGTGTTGTCGGCAAGTCAACCCACCTTTGTGTCAACTACACCAATATCCCAGCAATTGAGTACGTTCGCTTTTTAAGCCGCGTTACGGGCACCAACTTCATCTTCAACGCCTCCGAGCTCGACTTTCGGATCACCATCGTCTCTGAGGAGTTCGTCTCCGTTGAGAGCCTGATGTCTATCCTTCTACAGGTGCTTCGAGTGCATGGCCTCTCCCTTGCAGAGGAGAACGGGCAGATCCTCATTTATAAGGATGCCTCGATAAGCAAGCTTGCAACTGTTGTCAACGATGGCGAAGAGGGAGATGGGAATCTTCCGCCAATCACCACTCGCGTCTTCCATATCGAAAATGAATCACCAGATGAGATCAAAAAGATCATCGAGCCCCTTCTCTCCAAGGAGGCGGCCATTCAGGCGGCGTCAGCGACAGGCCACCTGATTGTTACAGACCTCACCGCTAATATCCAAAAAATAGAGCAGCTGATCGCGGCCATCGATAAGATGGAGGTTGCCTACTACGAGGTGAAGTACTCCTACGCTGACTCGCTTGTTACGCTTGCGCAGAAGATCCTTGCCCCAATCGGCGGCAAAGAGGTCACACTCGTTGCCCAGCCCTCCACAGAGACGGTATACGTCGTTGCTACCCCCTTCATGATCAGGCGCGCCCTCGGCATTCTCCAAATGCTGGATGTCCCAGGTCAGAGCCATGGAAAGGGGGGTGAGGGTAGTGGAAGTGGCGCCGCCCTTGGCCACGCTGTCCCCACAACGACAACAACAGGTGGGAGGGCAGTAAAGGAAGCAATGGGTGAGGCATCGAGCTCAACAACTGGGCCTCTTGTTGCCATACCGGCTCCCAAAGTGCTTGCGAAGAGCGATTCTGAGACGACGACCTTTTCGATCTACAAGCTCCAGTATCACCAAGGTGATGAGATTCGCGATGCGCTAAGGGAGGTGGCTAATTCCCTCAGGGTCGCTGATGGCGATAACAGCGCTCTTGTCAAAACGATCGGTACGATTCAGTGGGTCAGAACGACAAATAGCCTCGTTATCTCAGGTACAAAGGCCTCTATTAAGCGAGTAAGCGCTCTTATCGAAGAGCTCGATATTCCCTTAAGAGAGGTCTTCATTGAGCTGCTGGTTGTTCGGACGACCCTCACTAACTCTCTTAGTGTCGGGGTTGAGTGGGGCGCCAAATCCACATTCGATAGTGGAGGGGCCAATCCTAACGTTGTTCAGAGCGGGTTTGGGCTAACAGGCCCCCCTCCATCGGCCCTCAATGCTGAGCTCAATCCTCTTGATATCCCCTCTCCCATCACCCTGCCAGAGAGCCTTGGCGGTGGCGTCGTGGGACGTTTTGTCTCCTTTAAGGGAAAGCTCTTTACCTCCCTGGGTCTTCTTGTCAATGCGTTGCAGACCTGCGCCAATACAACGGTTCTGCTCAACCCAAAGGTTCTCACCCTTGATAACAACGAAGCGAAGATCTTTGTTGGCTCTAATATCGCCTTTCAGGGAAGTACCATCACGCAGCCTGGCTCACAGACAACTGTTGGCGAGATTATCTATAAGGATATCGGAACTACCCTCATTGTAAAGCCGCTCCTTAGCAATGGGGACATGGTAACAATAGATCTTACTCAAGAGATCTCACAGAACGCCTCCTCGACCTCTACTCAGTCAGCGGCGACTGTCGACCCCACAACGAAGTCGAATATTAGAACGCGCGTCTCTGTCCCTGATGGCTACTTCCTTGTTATCAGCGGCCAGATCAATGAAGACAGGATCTCAAACCATCGAGGCCTCCCCTGCCTTGGCGGCTTGCCCATCATCGGCGCCTGCTTCAGCGTCAAGGCTCTTAGTGATGTGCGCGACAACCTCATCATCTTCATGCGCCCCCACATCTTGCGCACAAAGGCTGATATGGTTGAGCTGACCGAGTGCGAAAAATTACGCTACGACAAACACGAGCAGCCAGGAACCTACCAAGCGGACCTCAATACGCTCCTCGATGTGCTAAACATCTCACCAGATTTTGGGAAGTGCTGTCCGAATCCGCTCCGTTGCAACTGTGGCTACCCATGTGATGACTTTGTTCCCAACGCAAATAGGCCATGCACACACGGCTGCGATGACTTTATCGATAGCTACTTCACCTATCCTTGCGAGCCAGATAGACCCTGTGATGCCCTTAGTCGCGAGTGTGCCCCGGCAGCGTAGATGCGCTCATTGAAAGAAGTTATGAAAAAAGCCATCCGTCCTCATCTGCTTTTACTCTCGGCTGCCCTCTCTATCTTTACTGGCTGCTCTTCGCGCTACGACTCTCTCAACCCCACGCTTACCCTCATGCAGGCACGGGAAGAGATCATCGATCTTCCCTCCGCCTCCGCTCCACTGCATACAAGCGAGCTTCGCCAGGAGTGGGCCAAAGAGGCGCTAATTGGTCGCGCCTTTGGACGCGAGCTCGACCTCTATCGCTCGATCACAGCCTCTAAGCGCGCACTCTTTCTCTTGCCACGAGATGAAGAGGAGCGTCGCCAGGAGATTGAGTATGCCATCGCCTACGCCTATTTCCTTGGGAATCAGCCAGAGAGTCTCCTAAGCGCCATCGAGAACTCCTCTCTTGCCAATCCCTCTTGTGACTTCCCAGCTTATGATGACCTCGTGATCCTCCTACATGAGGCCTCATTGCGAGTTAAAGCTCCGGATAAGGCGGCTCTACTGAGT
>JAKBAF010000045.1 GCA_021809305.1 bacterium | reverse complement strand
GGAGCTTCTGCGCTTCGACGACAAACTCGAGGGGAAGTTGGCTTGTCACCTCTTTGACAAAGCCAGCGACAATTAGGTTGACGGCGTCCTCGCGGGTGAGACCGCGCTGCTCGAGAGCGAAGAGCTGCTCTTCGTTGATGCGCGAGGTTGACGCCTCATGCTCAACTTGAGACTCTTTGCAGCGCACCTCAATTGTGGGGAAGGTATTGGCCGCGCACGCATTACCAACTAGCATCGAGTCGCACTGGGTGTAGTTGCGCGCCCCCTTTGCTTTGGGGCCGATCTTGACAATACCGCGATAGCTATTGGAGGAGTTGTCAGCGGAGATGCCTTTAGAGACAATTGTCGACCTGGTATTTGCCCCAAGATGGATCATCTTCGTCCCCGTATCTGCTTGCATAAAACCATTGGTGAGGGCGACCGAATAGAACTCGCCAACAGAGCCTTCTCCTTGGAGAATGCAGCTTGGGTACTTCCAGGTGATGGCGGCGCCAGCCTCAACCTGCGTCCAGGAGATTTTTGATCTAGCCCCTGCGCAGCGGCCGCCCTTTGTGACGAAGTTGTAGATACCCCCAACGCCTGTTTTGGGGTCACCCGCGTACCAGTTCTGGACGGTGGAGTACTTAATTTCCGCCCCCTCCATGGCGATTAGCTCAACAACGGCTGCATGGAGCTGATTGGTATCGAAGGCGGGGGCTGTGCACCCCTCAAGATAGCTGACAGAGGAGCCCTCCTCTGCGATGATGAGTGTGCGCTCAAATTGGCCTGACTCCTTGTCATTGATGCGAAAGTAGGTGGAGAGGTCGATGGGGCAGCGCACCCCTTTGGGGATGTAGACAAAGGAGCCGTCGGTAAAGACGGCGGAATTGAGCGTCGCAAAGTAGTTGTCACCAATGGGGACGACGCTGCCGAGATAGCGCTCAAGAAGTTCTGGATAGCGATGGGTCGCCTCTGAGATGGAGCAGAGAACAACGCCTGCATCGACAAGCCTCTTATGGAAGGTGGTGCCGATGGAGACCGAATCGAAGACAAGATCTACCGCGACATTGCTAAGCCGCATCTGCTCATCAAGTGGGATGCCAAGCCGCTCGAAGGTGCGCAACACCTCAGGGTCAACCTCATCTAAGCTCTTGCGTTGGGGGCGCTTCTTGGGCGCCGAGAAGTAGGTAATGGCTTGGTAGTCAATGGGGCCAAAACGCAAGTCCGCCCAATCGGGCTCCTCAGAGCGCAGGAAGCGCTCATACGCCCTTAGGCGAAAGTCCAGTAGAAAGGGGGGCTCCTCTTTTAAGGCGCTGATCTGCCGGATCGTCTCCTCACTAAGCCCTGGCGGCAGACGCTCGGTCTCGACCTCCGTGACAAAGCCCCACTTATACTCTTCCCTCTCTGTGATCATGGCCACCCGGCGCCTTGTCCCTACTATTAAAGGCAGTAGTCTAACAGAAAGAGGGAATTTCAGCCTCTCTTGCGCCAGCATCATCTACCCCCATCTTTAATAAACCTAAACAAAATTTGATCTTTAAATAAACATATGACAAAATAAAGGAATAGAAATCAAATAGATCAACGCGCTAAGCAGAGAGCAACTAATAACACCTCTGCTGAATTAATTAAATAAAACAAATAGGACAAAAGCAATGGATCAGCTGCAGCCTCCAAATGAGACCATGACCTGTAGGGCTCTTAACTGGTGCGACAATAACCGCGGGAAGATCTATTTTGGGTTGGCCCTCATAGGGGTGATAGCAATCGCGGTGCTCCTCCAAAAATATCAAGAGCCGCTCAAAGCCCTTGTGGACGTGAACGTTGAGGTCCTAAAACCTCTATTCAACGACCTTGGGAATCATTTGACGACGGCTGCTAACTTCATTGGCAACCTCCAAAGTGACCACCCCCTTGTCGCCATCTTTCTTGAAACAGTCATTCCCTTGAATGCCATCTGCCTCCCCTTCTTAGGCTTCCTCTACTGGAATGAGTCGAAAACTAGGCTGGCAGGGGCTTCTGACGAGCAAGTGAAGGTGGGTGCGTCTGTAGAGAAGAAGGCCCCTCGCAAACGGAGAGACCCTCCTCCAGGGGATGATGCCGCGGCGCCTCTTGCAAGGGCGACTCCTGTCAAGAATCAGGCACAGCCCCTCGTAGCAATTGGGGAGCAGCAAAGAGGTGGAGCGCCTGAGCAACACGCTCTTCCCGCAAACGGGAGCGGCCTAGCTAGGCCTGATTGGCAAGCAAGGCAAACATTGGCAACTCCTCCTGACAACTCTGCTTTGCCCACTAATGTAGTAGGAGCAAGCCGAATACTTATGAATTTCGTTGCAAATGACGCTATAGAGTTTTATCTCAATCAGGACCCTGACTTGCGAAAAGAAAAGGCCGGGCTCCTTGAGGCAGCACTTCGATTCTTCCACGCGGACAACTCGTTTAAAGAGAAGGTGGAAGAGGTCCGAACACAACTCCACGGACGGGGCCACAAGAACAAAGAGGCTTTATTTAATGAAATTATCAACAAATTTGCTAGTGTACCAAATAACGAAGGAGAGGCAATTGGATTTTTAAGCGATTTTGCCGGAGATTTGACAACTGAAGCTCTCCTCACCAACAACAGCAGCTTCACAGAAAAGACAAAAATATGGCTTGCCCCATCAATTAACCTTCTCCTTAAAGAAAACAGGAGTTTTATTACTGAGCTTGTTTCTGATCTAGCGCTACTTGGCCAGAAAAACAAAACCAAACTACTTAACGATCTAATTGGACAGCTAGGACGCCCTTTAGCTGTTGATATGGGCGCTGATGACGAGGAGCTTATGGTCGATGCCACAAATGAGATTGATGGCGCCGAAAAGGAAGAGGGCAACATTGCAGAACAACCCATGAGCTCGGAGGATGCCGAGAAGTTCATCGAAGCGTTTTTGGAGACGGGGGATGAAGTAAGACTCTTTTCTGATGAGGCTTATCGCTCTGCATGCGCTGACGCTCTTAAACAGGTCCTAGCAACTCCTGGGCTTCAGCCAGAGATTTATGACGGGAGGGTAGCTAGCCTTGACGATCAAAAAGAGCAAAATAAAGCAGACTTGTGGGTGACGGCGCTGCAGCAAACTGCCAAAGCGAGCAGTGAGTAGCCGGTAAGCCTTGCCGCACCCCGCTTCGAGGGTGCAAATTTTTATTATGCATACCCCGGGTTACGCTTCGCTCACCCGGGGATTTAGGCGAAGAAGCACGGCACTCCCGAAGCGGAGTGCCGCCGACCTTAGAATCAGACCTTAGGTCGGACAACAAAATTATCATAACATCATTCAAAACCTCTTCTTTTAATTAAAAACACCGACTTATTTAACTAAAATCAAGAGACTTATATTTCTTAATTTTAGACCAATTCAATAATGTTAAAATTATAAGACGGATACGTATATTTTAATATAAAAAACTTTAGGAGATTAAACCAATGGAATTACAACGTTTTGCCCCCCTTCCCCAACAGACAACCCCAAGCCCGGCTTGCCTGCCCTGGGAGCCAGCCACTGCCGCCGATGTGGCTGCATTCGGCCCTGCCAAAATAAGCGCCCTCGCCCCTCTCGCCAATGGCAATAGAGTTGAGCGGCGGGAGGTTTGGCCGACCGCAGAAGTTATTAGCGTGGCTGAAAGGACGAATACAGCAGTTAAAGGGCTAGCTAATGTAGTTGATGACTCAAAACCCGCCGTTGACAGCCCAAAATTAGGGTGCCTCTCAAAACGCCTCGGAGAGATCCTGACTTGGGTTCGGCCCTCGAAAGAGCGGGATGACGTGATCGACTCCCCTGCCGTGTTGACGGTCTTTCCCGATTTTATTGACAACACACCTAATGATTAAGCAAATGGACAGAACCCCAACTGACATTGTTAAGACAATGTAATGATAATTTGATTAATCAGTGAAATTGATGTATAATAAAGACATAGTAAAAACTAAGTAATAACAGGAGGATAGTTATGCAGGGTGTATTGTCAAAAAAACAAATTTTAGAAACTGCAATCATAGGATCAGGAATACCTGGTGGCAAGTTAGCGGTGAAACACCAAAAAGTCATCTTCTCGGTTATAGCAGCAGTGGCGGCTATTCACTTAGTGGTAGGCCTTGCCGCAGCAGGCTATCTTCTCCAAAATCAGATCGTAGATATTGGTAAGGCCGGAATCGACTTGATAACGCAAGGATGGGACAAAATCCCCTTCGGCACAATAGCCGAGAAACTCCAGTATGCGGCCAATATATCCTCGGAAAAGATCCTTGAAGGCCTCAATGCAACACTCAGTTTTGCCAACGATAATCCTGGCTACGCATTCTTAATTGCAGCTGGGTCCGCGATAGCTGTTGGCTTTGGAGGTCGTGCCCTTTGGAAGGCGACTCGTCCAAGCGAGAGCATGCAAGTTTTGAAGGAGTTTGAACGCGCGAAAGAGGGGCCTGAAGTCTCAGGGTTTGCGGATCGGCTAACCAGTAGCCTTACTGAACTTCTGGGAACAAAAAAAGGAAGGGATGCAATTGCTAACCTCATGCAAAAACTTGGTGATCAGGACGAAAAACAAATAGCGTTTGCGAATGCCTATCACGCAGCCTTGACCAATCGGGCTCGAGAGGGCGTTCAAAAATTGGAGGCATTCCGAGACGACAAGGGTGCAGAGGGATCTCCATTGGGCGAAGCGTTAGATAAGGCAAGAAGCGGCGATAAGACAGGGGCAGAGTCCATTAACCACGACCTTATACCCGCTGTCCTCGATGTGTTGCGAAGTGAGGGTGGGCAACAAATCTTAGATGAGATCTCCAGTGCTATTGTAGACCAGAATAAGGCCAACATCCTGAGCGCAGCCATTTTCGAAGCAGGTGAAATGATAAAAGAGGAAGAAGAAGGAAACTAAGCGCAATTTCTAATCAGGAACCCCATAGCCAAGGCCCCCTCCCCTTCAGGGAGGGGGCCTTTTTTGTGCTAAAAGGCTTGTTTCACCAATTCTCTTTATTTATTACTACGCAGCTGCTACCCTTCTGAGTCAAAATCAGATCCTTATTATCAAATTTAGACTCTTGCCAATTTGAGCGTGCCCTCTGCTTTCGACGCTACAACTGGAAATCTTACTACAAAATTATCATTTTTTTAACAAACTATTGAACTAAAATTAATAATTATGTAGAATTAAGCCATAAGCAAACAAAAACAATACCTCAAAATAAGGGGAGCAAAGATGGAAGCAGCAAAAAATATCGGCGGATGGATCCAAACAAAGAGTTCAGAAGGTTGGACTAAAGCAAAAGAGACATGCGCTCCTTTAAGCGCGCACTATGCAGCTCACAAAGATGGATACGACAAAGGCGGAGCTGTTGCAGCTTTGCTGGGCATCGGAGCTCTTGTCTTCTTTGGACTGCAATATCAAGATCAGATCATTCAAAGGCTAAAGAGCATCGATTTTAAAGAGATCGGTGAGTCAGTTAAGAACGCAGGTGCAACAGCTGGTAATTGGGTGAAGGACACAGCCCTTACGGGCTTTGGCCATGCCGCTAGTGGCGTTAGCTTCGTCCACGGTAAAGCGCTCGAGAATCCTCGTGCAGCTATGGGCATTGCCGCCGGAGCCGTAGTCGTTGCCGGTACTGCTGGTGTTGTCGTCTGGAAGAGGAACCACCAAGAGCAGCTTCCTCCTCCACCTCCAAGGACAGAAATTGAGAAGCAAGTGGCCGCCCTTGATGCGTTTAAAACTTTGGAAGCTCTGCCAGCAGACGAAGCGCTTGCAACCCTAAAAACAGATCTTACTAAGGATCTCAAGTCCTTGCTCGCGACTCGAGATGGAAGAGCAGCATTAGAGGCCTTCGAAAATACAGCTCCCAAGCTGGTAGATGGCAAGAAAGACTGCTTCGACGAATGTAAAGAATTGGCCACTGAATTCCATGAGAAAAAGGCAGCCAGAGAAATAGCAAATCTTACAAGAGAGACACAAGGTCCAGATAGCGACGCTGCACTCATGGCGAGCGAAGAACTCTGTGATAGTGTATTGGCTGACCTAGACAGCATCGTACATTTTGGTAAGACAGATGAACTAGACGCTCTTGTTGAGGCTGCTAAAGACGCTAACGCGCCGATATTGAAAGGATTAATCAATATAGCACGAGCCAAAAATACTGAGGAAGCAGACGCGGTGGCGAACCGTGGAATAGTGGCTGGATACACAGAACTAGTCGCTGCGCTACGCAAACCCCTTGAAGTGTAAGCCTCCTTTAACTTAAGGACGTAAAGCCCTGCAAGTAGCCCCCCTTCCTTCGGGAAGGGGGGCTTTTTCTATTTCGCTCTATTGAGTAGCTAGGCCCACAATGGCGTTTAAACGAGCTGCGCCTCTTAGATCATCTCGCATCAAACTCACCCTCCCAATCACACGATTTGCAGAGCAACTTTCCCTCAATTCTCCTCTATCTAATTGAAATCTTATTATAAAATTACTATTTTTTTAATATACTATTGATCTAAATTTAACAATGATGTACAATTAATATGTAAATTAACAAGAACAACGTCTCAAATAAGGAGAGCAAGAATGGAAAATGTAAACAAAGCAAAAGTATGGGTCGGAGCCAAAGCAGAGAGCCTAAAGAACTGGGGCACAACCCAGTATGCAGCCCATCCAGGGCGATGCAAAGTTGGAGGCGTCGTGGGCGCAGTGCTGATTGGCGTGGCGGCCGACTTATGGGTGCAGAATCGTGATCGGATTCTCCAAGGCCTGAAGAGCATCGATTTTAAAGGCATCGGCGAATCAGTTAAGAATGCAGGCGTACTTGTGAAGGACGGCGCCGTTGACGGTTTCAACTTCGTCCATGGCAAAGCGCTTGAATATCCTCGTGCGAGCCTAGCCGTAGCCGCTGGTGGCGCCCTTGCCGTAGGTGCAGGTGCTTACGTTTGGAAGAATCGTGCAACAGCTCCGGTAAAGACGCAGTCAGAATTGGAATTCGAGGCCAACGTAAAGGTTCTCAACGATTTCAAAGCTGCGCCTCTTCCATTGGATGACGCTTTGGCAGCACTCAAAGACAGTCTTAAGGTAAGCCTTAAGTCCCTTTCTGCTACTCCAGAAGGACGTGCGGCCGTCGCAGCCTTTGAAGCAGCCGAGCCTGCGCTAGCCAATGATGGCCCTAAGGCTTGCTTCGATGAGTGTAAAGGTGAAGCTCATAAGGCGCTTAAGGCTGACACCGATGCTCTGCTAGGCGGATTCGTAGTAGATGACAATGGCGACAAAATCCCTGAAGCCTACAACAATGCTACGTTAAAAGTAGACGCGGCTCGTCAGGCTCTCGAAGCCAAGCTGCCAAATATCATACTCTTTAGCAGAGTAGATGCGGTAGAAGCTCAGGCCGAGGAGGTGGCAAAACTCGACGGAGGAGATGTACTGGCTGCTTGCATGAACGTAGCCTGTGCAAATGCCCGTCTTGCTGAGGCCATCAAAGCCTAAACCCTCAAGGATAAACGTCCTTTAACTTAAGGACGTAAGGTCTTGCGAGTAGCCCCCTTCCTTCTGGGAGGGGGCTTTTTTTTGCCTTTATGTAACCCTATATGGATTTGGGTCAGAACTCATCAAAGACGTTGACTGCGTCAACATTTAAGGCATCGACTGCCAGGCGAAAAGCCTTATCGGAATTTTGTTCAAACCAACTTGCAGAACACCACTCGTAATTGCAGGCGTTGGCTACTAAATTGTGCTTCACGGGATTTTGTTTTACGTAGTGGAGACGTGCGAGATAGGAGCCGTCGTGGGTTATCCGTGTATCCCAATATTGAAACCAGACCTTGCGCCTTGGGGTATCATCGCGGGAATTGATGTATCTGGCTGTAATGGTATGCAGCTGTTTTATAAAAATCTTTAGATTTCCAGGATTGGACGGTGAGATGGCTAAGAAATGGTAGTGGTTGGAAAAGACCGACCAGGCTTGCATTAGCCAACCAAACTCTTTGGCTAAGAGGAGGAGTGTGTCATGAAGAAAGGTGAGGCTCTCGGGCGCTTGAAAGAAGTGCTGTTTTTGATAGGTACCCGCAGTAACAATGTATGTGCCGTTGAGCTCTAAGCGATGAAGGGGAGCGTGTGGCCATTGCTTCATGGGCAAAAGTAAAGACGATTGAAGATTTTTTATCCAGAGCTAGCGGTCTTAACGGAATCGACTGCTAAAGATCCGGGCCGTAAGCTCAGGTTTGGTTCCGGGCACGCCTGTGCCCGCACATGGTCTGCGGCCAACGGTCTTAGCAGCACAAGAT
>JAKBAF010000044.1 GCA_021809305.1 bacterium | reverse complement strand
TAGAGGGGACCGTAGACACAAGAGATGTAGGAGATAGTGTGATCGCTCTCATTTAGTATGAGGAGGTTGAGGGTAAAGATCTCCTCAACGCCATACCGTATGACAAGCTTGTTTAGCTTGGTGACAAGGGCAACCGGATCTCTCTCCTCACAGAGGGATCGGCACATACCTTGGAGCATGGCGGCGTGAATGATCCCCGGGACCCCTTTGGAAGAGGGTTCGCTCATCACGATGCCATACCGGCTATCGCCTAAGTTGAGGAAGTCGTAGTAGATGCCAGAGAGGCTGAGGGCTTGGTTAGAGGCGACACCAATTTCTAGGCGCGGCCAGACGGGAGTGGCTGGGAGGAGGCTTGCTTGGGCCTTTTGGAGGTGTTCACTTAAGTCCTGGGCATAGCCGCGCCCTCTCTGGTCATCATCGATGGCCTCAGATCCGAGGTAGGCAGTGAGATCAACGATAAAAGAGGTGACATCTTGATAGCGCTCTCTTGGATCTCGTTGCAGAGCCTTCGCAAGAATCCGGTGAAGCCCTTTGGGCACCAAAGAGAGGTGGATGACGCCGTGGCTTAGGCGACCAAGGACGAGCTCATAGGTAATGACACCGAGAGGATAGATATCGGCGGGATAGGAGACACCCTGTGGGTTTATCTCTTGCTCAGGGCTCATGTAGACAGGCGTTCCCATAAGAGGAGGTGGGAGGGACTCCTCAGCTGCCCTTCTTGCAAGTCGCTTCTCATCTTGTAGCTGGGCGATGCCAAAATCGATAACTTTGATACCGCCTGCGGCTGTGACGAGAATATTCTCAGGTTTTAGGTCGCGGTGGATAACGCCATGGGAGTGAAGATGTTGGATTGCGGTGGCGATCTGCAAGATTGTCTCGAGAGCGCGTTTGAGCGACATGGTGTGTTGCATAATGAACTGGCGAAGGGATATGCCTTGGATAAACTCCATTGCGATGTAGAGGCCTCCCTCCCATTCGCCCTGTCCATAGAGGTTAACGATGTTGGGGTGGTCGGCAAGCGAGATGATCTCAGCCTCACGCAAGAATCGCCCCTTCATTTCAGGGTGGGCGAGGAATCTTGAGAGAAGGACTTTAACCGCTACAGGCTCGTGTGTCTCCGGGTGAATGGCGAGATAGAGGTGGCTCATACCGCCACGACTTAAGGTTCCCTCGATTTTGTAGGGACCGATGAAGGCGGGGAGGGGCGCCTCAGCCTCTGGGCTTAAGGGGTCGTTAAGCCGCAAGCCGGGCAGTCCTGGCAGCGTCGCCTGCTTATGAAATTCCTGAGACATCGATTTTTTCTACCCCAATTCGAGTATGCGAACACCTGCTACATCGCCGATACGGATAAGCTCCCCTCGACCAATGCAGGCGCCGCCGGCAATAAGATCGACGCTGGTAGTTAGGGGTAACTTAAGATCTAATAGGCTGCCAGGCTCGAGGGCACTTAAGGTTGCGGCACTCATCTTAACGCGGCCAAGCTCAATGGATAGGGTGATAGGGAGCTCCATTCTAGAGACAAGGGGCTCTGTGGCAGCGGCTTCCTGCTCACCCTTTTCCTCTCTACCCTCTTCCTCGTCATCGAGTTCTCCTGTGCCCTGTTGCGGAGCCTCCTCCTCGTCCTCTTCCTCGTCAAAGTCGCTAAAATCATCCTCATCTTCTGTATCTAGGTCGAAATCATCCTCATCGAGATCGTCGTCATCGGATTTTTTGCCCATGGGGGTTGCCTCGCAAGTGATAAATTGTTCTCGAATTTTTGCCTCTTTCTTGGAGAGAGAGAGCTCAAAAAGGGAGTCGTCATTGAGTGTTAATAAGGCCGATCCTGTCTGCTGATCAGGATCAAAGGAGCAGTGGTCTAGGGTAACAAAATCCCCAGCGGAGAGGTTTGAATACTCCTCTCGCGTTAGGGCAACACTGCCAACCTTCAGACCAAGGTTGATATCGATAAGCTTTGCAACGCTTGTCTCCAACTTTGCAGGGCGACGGCTCGCATAACGTCGCCGCCACGATTGCACAAAGGGCCACGAGAGGATAAGCCGTCCGTGAATGGCCTCCCCATCAAATCTCGCTGTTACAGAGAAGGTGAGCGCCTCTTCTTCTAGATTACCGCCTAGATCACTTTGGGCCGCATCGAGTCGAAGGAGGGCTCCTTGGGGAAAGCTCTGCTGCTTAGCTATTGCGATGATTTGCATGGCAACAAAGCGGCCCATCTCTTCTAGAAAGACCCGGTCGAGCAAGAGCGCCGCTTCATCTGGTAGTTTGAGAAGCTCTTTGGTAAGAGAGCGAATATCCTCTTGCGCCATTGCAAAGAGGAGGGGACCCTCAATTGGGGGGCAGGCAAGGCCAAAGAGGATCTGCGGCTCTCCAAGCTCTGCAAGCGCCTTGCCGCTTTTGCGCCAAAGTGGCGGCTCGCGCTCAAGGTGTAACTCTTTCAGGCCAAGCCTGCGTGCCAGCTCCTCTTCGAGCGCCTCCCAAGGAAATTCGAGGGGGTATGAAAGTTGCGGCAGCAGGTCGCTTTGGAGTAGGGTTCGCTCGATGCGCCGCAAGTTTCCGATCACAGCTTCAATACTCATTAACGCCGCCGCCCTTCATCTCGCTCTCCTTCCTCATCCTGCTGCTGATCGCGCCCACCTCTACCGCCCTCGCGCTCCTCTCTTGGGCGACCTTCGGGCTGCATCTGACCAGACTCAGTGCGGGCTTGTGGGGGAGGAGTAAAGGGGAGAGGGCCCAAGTTTTCCGCGCGGAAGGTCTCGATCTTATGGACGATGAAGCCGGCCTCAGAGAGCTTGCTGGCAAGGGCGAGCCGATTTTCGGGATTATCGGCGGCCATCTGAGCGGCGGCTGTGAGGCCTCGTATGGTGATATTGAGCTCTCCGCCACCAGGAGCTAGATTGATCTGAACCTCTACACCGTTTCGGAGGGCAACGCCGATGATGGTCTCGCTGCCCTGCTGGGAGACTTGGATAGTATTGACCTGTGATCCAAAGAAGGAGTTGGTCTGAAAGACGTGGATAATCCGATCGACAGGCGAGGCGCCACCACCGCTGCTCGTTTGGGTGGGAGTTGAGATCTCCATCCCTTTATCCGATGCAAAGTTGATGTTGGATGAGCTCTCTTGTTGTATCTGTCTTGCGGCAAGACCCTTCTCCTTATCCTTCTTATCATGAGCTTTTGGGCTCTCTTTCTCTTTTATTGGCGGCCCATTTTGCGAGCTCTGCCGGTAGCGGCTGGAGGATCCTATCTGAGGCTGGGGGGGCGCGGAGGGGACGCTCTGTCGGCTTTGAGGAGGAGGGTTAGAGCCGAAAGCGGCCCCTCTTCTGGCTTGATAGGAGCCACCTTTTGGGGGGCCTCGCGTTGCAAGCTTCTCTTCATCCTCTTTTTTGGATCGCGCGGGCCTCTCTTCGAGCTCCTTAGGGAAGGGCTTGGTGGGTGGGATCTTATGGGTGGGCCCTTCCCGCTCTCCCGGGGTCTTCTGGGGGCCGCCCGAAGGTTGAGTTGGATTGACGCTCATGGCTATTTAGACCTCTTCTCTCTCGTTTTTTTTATGTGCATCACAGATCCCATCTCCGACTCTTGCTTTGACTCGGCCCGGCGCTGCGCTTTTCGCGCGTCGCGCTCCCACTCTCCGCGATGGGTCTTGAGCTTATCAACCTCAATGCGCCGCCTCTGGAGCTGCTCCTTCGCCTCTGCGAGGTTACGGGTTGCCACGTCAACTTGAGTTTGCTGGTCGGCAACCTTCTTCTCTTCGGCGCTAAGCTTTTCTTTAACAATCTCCAGATACTGCTTCATCTGCTTCACCTCTGTCGAGGTGGTTTCGGTATCTAGAACGTGCCGCAGCTGCGCAAGCTTTTGACTATGGTGCTTTAGCACCTCATCGCGCGCGCGCTTTGCAGCTGCAAGGAGGGCCTCCTCTTTTTGAAGCTCTTCAAGGCGAACCTTAACCATCCGCTCAGCCTCTTCCACCCGCCGTACCTTGACGGTCACCACCTCAGCTAGCGGATAGAGCTGCTTTTTTCCCATTAGTTGAACCTATCCCTTCATTTAGCGGAATAGGTTCTTGAGGTCCTGGAGCGTCTCTTGAAAGGAGGACTGCTCGGTGACCGCCTGGCGCAAAAATCTGTTCACCCGATCGATGTGGTCGATGGCATAATCGGTGGTGCGATCAGACCCCCGCTTATACTCACCTATCCGAATCAGAAGCTCATTCTTGCGATAGCTGGCGAGCACCTCTCGAATTTTTGAGACGAGCTTGAGGTGGTTCTCATCGCAGATATTAGTTAGCAGGCGGCTAACCGAGGCTAGGACATCGACTGCAGGATAGTGGTATTGGTGGGCGAGCTCACTTGAGAGGATGATGTGGCCATCGAGTATGGAGCGCGTCTCATCGGCAACAGGCTCGCTCATATCATCCCCTTCTACGAGGACCGTGTAGAAGGCGGTGATCGATCCCTTATCCGAGTTTCCAGAGCGCTCGAGTAGTTTGGGAAGTGTGGCAAAGACAGATGGGGTAAAGCCAGCTCTCGCTGGCGGCTCACCAGCTGCAAGACCGACCTCACGCAGTGCCCTTGCAAATCTTGTGACAGAGTCCATCATCAGGATGACGGACTTGCCCTGATCGCGGAAGTACTCGGCGATGGCAGTTCCTACATAAGCTGCATTTAGGCGAACTTGTGAGGGCTGATCGGAGGTTGAGACGATGACAACCGAGCGGGCCATCCCTTCGGGCCCAAGGTCGTTTTCAATAAACTCTCGCAGCTCGCGCCCCCGCTCACCGATAAGGGCAATGACATTGATATCAGCAACGGCATTTCGGGCGATCATCCCAAGAAGGGTCGACTTTCCAACGCCAGCTGCTGCGAATATGCCCACCCGCTGCCCCTCGCCAACTGTGAGAACGCCATCGATGACGCGAACGCCCACCTCGATTGGTTTTGTGATGATCCGGCGGCGCAGCGGATCGGGGGGGGCCTGTTCGATGGGGTAGCTCTCTGTAAGCTCCAGTGGCCCTTTGACATCGAGATCAAGGGGCTCACCGAGGCCGTTGAGGACCCGTCCGAGTAGCCCCGGGCCGACTTTGATGCGAAGGGGGAGGCGGGTTGGGATCACCTCAGAGGAGGGGCCAATTCCAGACATCTCGCCAAGAGGGGAGAGGAGCGCCTCATTTTGATTGAAGCCGACAACGGTTGTGCGCAAGGGTGCCCCATCGCGCTTCACGAGGCAGACCTCTCCAATTTTTACATTGGGCACAACGGCGCGAATCAGCATTCCAACCACTTCGGTGATCCGACCGCTTACAGTGGTGAGCTGGATATCCTCTAGGGAACCCGCGAGTTTATCGAACTCTTCGCCGAGGGTCACTCTAAACTCCTAGAGTTGTGTCTGCATCATCTTAGTGACAAAGTCTGCGCCTTTGGAAACAACGGCTGAGGCGAAGCTGACGGCTCGCTCAGCAGCTAGAAGCTTGGCTTGTGCCCGCATCATTTGAACAACCGAGATCTTTCCCTTTGTCTGCGTTGCTAGGTCATTGGCGACGTTCTTGATCTGCTGCTGGCCTTTGGTCAACCAATCGATAAAGGTCTTTGCATCGGCAAGAAGGCCGCCAGGTTTGGGGGGGGTATAGGTGCGGCCGAACTGTGTTGAAAGGCCTTGGACATTCTGTTGGAAGAGGTCGTGTTGGGTGAGTAGAAAGCCCTTCTCTGCATCTGTCATCTCTCCAAAGCGCTGCGGGGTAACACTTTGATTTAAGGTGTCGATCTTTGAGTTCAGAGAGGAGAAGCGATCAGAGAGGGTCTGTAGATTGACCTCTTCGCCAGAGCGCATCTGAGCGGCAAGCTCCATTGGACTTGGGGCTTTTTGGTTAGGTATCGCCGCAGTCGACTCTTCTCCTTGCATGTAGGGGGCAAAGGATTTTGAGGGGGCTTGTTCGGGGATATTCTGCTCTAGCGGAGCCGCTTCAACGCGTGGGATGTGAGTGCGGCGCTGAACCGGGGGGGTTAGATCTGGGCTGTCGCTCATGGCTTAACTTATCCTCGTATACGGTATCTGTCTGCTTTTGCACTACTGCTATCTTTAGCCCTGCGGTGGATCTATCTCTGTCCTGGCTGCTTTTTCTCCGCACTCTTTTTCTGCACTTTCTTGGCTCCCTTATCCGACTTGGGAGGCGTGGCGACAAGTATGCTATCTGATTTTCGGACTCCTTTCTCGAGCACCTCAAGCCAGAGCTCACCCAAGCGCTTTGTCGCGGGGTCATCTCCTGCGGTCATTGCCTCTTGAAGCAGCTTCTCCCCCTTTTCCATCTGCTTATTGGCAAGCAGATAGCTGATGCCAAGCAGAGCGCCTGCTCGATGGTTATCTGGCTCTTCGGCCAAAATCCCTTCTAGTAACTGGCAGCTTCTCGCTACATCTAACTTGTGCAGGGCGATGGCTGCAAGGCCAAGCCGTGGAGCTGTGTGGGTTGGTTTTAAGACTTGCGCTGCGTGAAAGAGCTTTGTGGCGCTCTCTTCGTCGAGATAGCTAACGGCAACAAAGCCGGCCTCAACAAGAAGGACAAAGTCGCTCTGATAGCTTTCTAAGTTGCTCATCTTCTACCTCAGTACGTTGCTGATCATTGTCTTGAATGACTGGTTAAAGAGCGAGACCGTTGTCGACCCTAAGTCGGCAATCTGGCTGAATTTGTTCATCGTAAGTTGGAGGGCAATCATATCGACAACGCTGATTTTGCTTCCCTCATTTTTCAACTTCTTCATCTGGGCGCTGACAGCGTTGGCCTCTTTTTGTATGGCGTCGATGAGCGTTTTTAGGCTAACGGACATGCTACTCTCCTTCCCTCTTTATGAAGGGATCTTTGAAATACGATCGATTATTTATTTTTCGACAAACGGGTAATCAGCCTCTGCAAGGCGGCATATCCATGCAGAAGGATGGCAAAGTCTTCAAACTCTTCCTTCTTCTCACCCGAGCGAAGGGTCTGCTTTAACTCTTGAACGCATCCATCCACTCTCTCTTTGATCTCTTTGTACTTAACTGGATCTCGGAGCTCCTCTTCTAATTCGAAGGTCTCCTCCTTCGCCCTCTTTCCCTTGCTCTTCTTTCTCTCTTCCAATCCAAACATCATGCCCTCCTTAGGAGCTCTCTCTAATAGATTTCCGGAAAACTTTCTAGCATCCCCTCTGAATTTCTCCGTAATTTATTTTATACTTTATCCCGTCTTTTTCCAATATGACGGCAGTGGGGAGGATCTGGTCCAGCCTAAAACCCTTGAAAACATCACCGCGAGCAAGGATCTGCCCTTCGATAAGGACGTTAAGCAAGAGATCACCCTTCTTTGTAAAGCCTTGAACCGTATAGCGGCCTGTCAGGTCGATGAAGCTCTTCTCTTCGGAGAGGACGGCCACGAGGTTCCTGACAGCCCGAACCCCTCGCAGGCCCTGTATGGAGGTAATAAGTGCATCGAAGCGCTCGACCTCTCCTCTGCCAATGGCCCCAGTGAGTGCGATCTCCCCATTGACAATCTGGGGGGTCACGCCGCTAAATCCGCCGGTTCTTATCTGAGCATTAATCTGTGCAAGGAGGATCTCTTCAACGATGACCTGGTTATCGAGCCTATCTGGATAAGGGAAGTTGATGAGGAGGTAGTCTTGAAGCGATTCAAGCTGGCCTGCGGTCTTTAAATAGCCCGAGACGACAAACCTTCCAGGGCTTGGCGCCATGACGCTGACGCCCGACCAGGCGGGATTGTGGCCTAAAATGGCGTTCGTCTCCTCCCAAACGCTCTGATCAACAATGACGTTATCTTCAACGGATGTGACAAAGGGGAGTGTCCTTAGATTGTAGAGAAGCTCATTTTTTTGGGCCGCTGTCAAGACGTGGCCTAAGATAAAGAGACGCCCTGAAGGCTCATTAAAGGTGAAACGGACACCTGGGAAGGCTGCAAGTGCTGACTCCACCTTTGCATTGGTATCTTGCGGGATGTGGGTGATCTCTTTGCTTGTAAAGAGAGAGACAGAGCCTGCCGAAATGGCCACGATAATGGCAACGGCTATGATAAGAATAAGGAAGGTGCCACCTGTGAGCTGGGGCTTTTCAGGGCGCTGCTTTAAAGCAGGTGTTGCAGGAGGGCCAGGGGGTGGCATAATAGGTGGGGCAGAGAGGCTTGCGGGTGGGGCTTGTGGCCCCTCAAGTGGCGCCTCATAGGAGGGAGTAATGATGGTCTCCCGCTCTGCTTCGCGATCGATGATCAAGAAGAGGGTC
>JAKBAF010000043.1 GCA_021809305.1 bacterium | reverse complement strand
GGTTTGGAGTGCGGTACTCCTGTACCGCTTTGGTTTCGGGCACGCCTGTGCCCGTACATGGTCTGCGGCCAATGGTCTTAGCAGCACAGGCGTGCTGCAAATAAAAGCGGCACGGGAGTGCCGCACTCCACATCGGAATCCGCTGCTAAATGTCTGTGCCGTAAGCTTAGTTCGAGGAAGCCGCTTGGGCGGTGATCTCGCGCCACTTCTTGACAATCTCACCAGCAAGGGGCGGGGCCTCTTTGCCATAGTCGGCGTAGCGGAGATAAACAACGATGGCAAGCTCGGGCTTGCCAAAGTGAGGCTTACCCCTCTCCATGGTGATCTCGCCGGGCGGAAAGGATATGCCTCCAAACCAGATGTGGTTGTACTTGGCTCCCCCTTCGGGGTCGAGATCGACCCGCTCAATCGCCTCTGCGGTGCTCGTCTTGCCAACCATCTGAAACTGCAGATCGCGATAGTCCCTAACCATCCAGGGGAAGTCGTGATAGCCGCGGGCGGCCGTGGGCCTTGCAGAGCCGCGCTCGCCAATGACCCCCTGATAGAGCCCCTCTAGAAGGAGACGGCGGATCTCATCTGGCATGAGCACCTGGGAGCGAGCAACACTCCCTACCTCTCGTGAGGCCACTTGCGAGTCATCCCCCTCAGCCCCAGTAAATAGGGGAAAGGAGAGGCCGAGTAGGCTTAAGGGCTCCTTAAAGGCAAAGTTTCGCTTGGAAAAGAGCGCCTCAGGACGCCTCATCGGTGCCTCATTGGCGATCTCACGGACAAGCTTTGGTTTGAAGCGAGTTCCACCATTAGCAAGGGTTGCGAGGGCAACAGCTGTCTGAAGGGGCGTCACAGTGAGTGTGTGCTGGCCGATGACATAGGAGTATAGACCCGTTCGATTGGTAAGGAGATCTGTTGGGAGGTGGCCTGAGAACTCGCCTGGTAGATCGATTCCCGTCCTCTCTCCGAAGGAAAAGGCTCTAGCTGCCCAATTGATCGCCTCGGGGGTCTCCATGTGATCGACAGCTAGCAGGCCAAAGTAGGCGTTGCTTGAGACCTCGAGGGCTGCTGGGAGGTCGATCCTCCCCACATTGCGCTTCATCGTCTTGATCAGCTTCCCTCCCTTGTAGCGCTCAGGTATCGGCCTGCCATCCTCTGTTAAACCCATATTCCAGCCGCGGGCGGCGCGCTTTGGATCATCGATAATGGTAAGAGGGTTGAGCTCCTCCCCTTCGCGCCCCTCGCGCCGTAAACTGAGATAGCGCTCCACAAGCGCCTGATAGGCGGGTATGATTTTAAAGATGGAGCCCTGCGTTGCGGCCTGGCGGAAGGCGTAGGACCTCCCATAGCCAAAGCCAAAGCGGGGGACGATAGCTGCGGCAAGATCCCTCTCTAGCTGGACCTCCCCCTCAGAGCGGAGGGCGGGATACCGGCCAAAAAGCGGCCGATTAAGCTCGCGATAGGAGCGCATCGAGCGCAGATAGGCAGGGAGAAGATCAGGTGAGAGTCCGCTTGCCACCTTCTGGAGCGTCATATAGGCGCCCCTCCAACTAAGGGCGTGGTGGGCGCCCGCCCTTAGCTCCTCTCGCCAGAGGTCGAGCTCTGCAGCGTAAGGGGAGAGCTCTTGTGGAACATCCACCTCAGCTGAGAGGAGCCTTGCCGCTAAGAGGTAGCCACTCTCTGCCCAAAGCGCTTCAAATTGCCGCCCCTCTTCCCGATCTAAGTAGTCAAGGTAGGGGCGCTCGTAGCGCTTTTCGAGCTTCTCCTCTAACCTGCGCGCCTTTAAAAAAGCGGCCCCCTCCGATTCGCGCCAGGGGCGAAAGCCGATGGTGTGAAAGAGCTCCTTCGCTAAGGCCTTTGCCGCCTGAGCGACAGCCAGCGCAGCGCACGTCGACTCGCGGTAGTGAGAGAGCGATAGAGTCCCCAGAGCTGCCAGTAGCTCATCTGGTATTAGGCGCTCATCGACAATCAGCTGGCAGAGATCGAGAAAGAGGAGCCTCTCCTCTTTGCTCTTTATTCCATTAAAAGCCTCAATCTTTAGGGTCGCACCCTCTATCGCCTCCATTAGGGCGCCGCTCTCCTGCAGCTCCTTGGCACGACGTTGGATATCAATTACTGCGCTTAGATTTTGGGCCCGCTTTAGAGCCTCTCTGATTGGGCTGCTAGTTGGAAGGAGTAGGCCTATGAAGCTCTCCCAGGAGAGATCGACCTCCTCCTCAATAAAGTCTCCCAGTTGGGGAGAGAAGCGCTCCCTAAAGAGCGAGCTCTTGCCATCCCAGAGGTTGGCAAGGTGGCCCTCCACCTCTAGCCACTGGAGCACCCTCCGCTGCTTCTCGCACATTAAGGCTGGGTCGCCCGAAGGGATAAAGTCGTTGGGGTCGAACCTGGGCGTTGAGGCCATAGCCAGAACCTCGCCGCTATTTGGCTCGATGACAACGATCGCCCCTCCCTTTATCCACGGCTGCTTCAAGGGTTTACTTTGGTGCGTTGTGGGATCGACCATTCGGCTCCTTCCCTCGCGCATCCCCTCATGCTGGATCAAAAGCTCCTCGGCAAACTGCTGCAGCTCCGACGATATCGAGAGGACGACCCGGCCCCCAGGGAGAGCCTCCCGGCCACCTGGTAGCTCCCTTAGGTAGTTGCCGTAAATGTCAAGCTGGTAGACACGCTCACCAGAGTAGCCTCGCAAGACCTCATCAAACCTCGCCTCAATCCCACTCTTCCCCACAAAGTCTGAGATCGAGTAGGCCCTCTCCTTAAGGTCAGTTAAGCGATGTTGAACCGCAACAGGTGAGCTCAAGCCTTGCGGCAGGGGGGGATCCTCACCGAGCTCCCGCTCCCTCAAATACCCCTCCAGCTCCCCAATTTGGCCCGCTACCCTCTCATACTCCTCGCGGCTGATCGGCCCCATGTAGCCCAGGATCTCACCTGCAACGCGCCCTAGCGGGTAGCACCGCTTGGCCACTTTCTCAGCGTGCATGCCCAGCCACTCTCGCTCGAGGCACTTTAACCTGTAGTACTCTCGCTCACTTAAGTCTGCCTTAATCACATAGGGAACATTTGGAAAGAGCGCCGCTCTTGAGTAGATCAAGTCCTCGATCCGCTCCTTCTCCATACCAAGCTCTACCGCCAAGAGCTCCGATAGCTTCGCGATATGCTCCGCCCGGGGACGGCGCTTCACCCTCTTCCCCTTGCTATCCCTCTCAAAAGATACGCTTGGCACCTCCTTGATGTCCGCATATGAGATCGCTGCATTATAGCGTACAGAATTGACAGCTAGCGGGACGCCAAAGCGATCGACAATTGTCCCTCTCTCCGCCCGTTCCACAACATGCCTCTTCTGCGGCCGCCTTGCCTCGAGCGCCCGCGCATCATGCTGAACGACAGTGAGATGCCATATCCGTATCGCAATCAGCAACAGAGCAATTAGCACTAGCTGAAGCACCCGGTTCGCCCGAGCCGGTATGAGCGCTGCCTCTCTAAGCTCGCTAAGTGTTGGTCGCATGATGTGGCTTTTGTAAACAGTTTCTTAAACACCGATTGCGAGATTATAAGTCTTTGCACGGCTAACATAAAGCCAAAGACAAAAGAGCGGTACCTGGATGGCCTTTTTCGTCGCTATTGTCTTGCAAAAAACCCGCTTTGGGCTCTAAAATTCGCAGTGTTGCGTTTTTCCGCGCCTGTAGTTCAATGGTAGAACCGTAGCCTTCCAAGCTACTGGCGTCAGTTCGATTCTGACCAGGCGCTTTGTCATTATCCATTACAAACCAAGACCGAAATCTGGTGCTTGCCACCAGATGCTTTAGTCAACAGAAAGGGACAAGGCTTGGCCACACTTAAAGATCTTTTAGATGCAGGGGCCCACTTCGGCCACAGAAAGAGTCGCTGGAACCCTAAAATGCGCCGCTTCATCTTCGAAGAGCGCAACGGCCTCTATATCATTGACCTCGCCAAGACAATGCACCAGATCGAGACGGCGCTTGTCGAGGTTAAGCGAGTCGCGGCAAACGGCGAGTCGATCCTCTTTGTCGGCACAAAGAAGCAGGCAAAGAGCGTCATCAAAGAGGCCGCAGAGCTGTGCGGTGAGTACTACATCTGTGAGCGCTGGCTCGGTGGCACACTCACCAACCTCGTCACCATCCGCAACTCGATTAAAAAGATGGAGCGGATTGAAAAGCAGATCTCATCTGGTGAGCAGCTGACCAAAAAAGAGCTCGGCCTCCTCACAAAGGACCAGATCAAACTCGAAAAAAACCTCTCCGGCATCCGCACGCTGCGACGCCCTCCCGGGCTCCTGATTATCGTCGACCCGGGCCGTGAGCACCTGGCCGTTGCTGAAGCTAGAAAGCTCGGCATCCCTGTAATGGCCCTCGTTGATACAAACTGCGACCCTGACCCTATTGACTTCATCATCGCTTGCAACGACGATGCACTCAAGAGCATCAAGTTGATTATTGATGACCTCGCAGCGGCTATTATCGCTCAGAAGCAGGCACTTCACCTCTCGCTCATCAAGCACGATGAGCCTGAGGGGGCAGATAAAGGAGCCATGAGTAGCGAGGAGTTTGCTAAACGCGAAGAGAGCTTAATCGAAGAGGTTGCAGGAGAGTAAGATGGCAAAAGAGATCACAGCAGAGCTCGTCATGGCCCTTCGCCACGCTACGGGTATTGGCATCGGTAAGTGCAAAGAGGCACTTCAAGAATCCGATGGAGACATCGAGCTCGCCGTTAAGAACCTGCGCAAGGCAGGCCTCGCCTCAGCTGTTAAGAAAGAGGGGCGCGAGACCAAGGAAGGGGCGTGTATCATCGCCGAAAATGATCAGCTACTAGCCGTCATCGAAGCGAATGCTGAGACCGACTTTGTCGTCAGCAACAAGCTCTTCCAGGAATTCGGCAAGAATGTTGCAGAAGCAGCCCTCAAAAAACGCCCCAAGAGCGTTGATGAGCTACTGGCAACCCCCTGCCTGCACGACCCATCCATGACAGTCGATAACTACCGTGCTATCACCATCCAGACCCTTGGTGAGAATATCCAAATCAAGCGGCTCGCCCTCTTTGATAAGGGGACTACCCACTCGGTCGCCTCCTACTCCCACATGGGCGGGAAGATCGTTGTCGTTGTTGAGCTCACAGGAAGCTCAGGGGAGGAGTCGCTTGCGCGCGACATCGCGATGCACATCGCCGCTGAGAGCCCCGAGTATGTCGATATTAAAGATGTACCTGAGGAGATCAAGAAGCGTGAGGCAGAGATTGCGGAGAGCCAGGTCAAGGGACGTCCCGCGAATATGATCGAGAAGATTGTCGAGGGAAAGGTGCGGGCCTACTACGATCAAGTCTGCCTCCTTCGTCAGAAATACATTCGAAATTCCGAGCTCACCGTGACGGCCCTCCTTGAGAAGCGCTCTAAGGAGATCGGGAAGCCGCTCACTGTAGAGCGATTTATTCGCTGGACTGTCGGAGAGCAGAGCTAAGGATTAGGTCATCTTGGCGCAAGGTAGATCTCAGATAGAAGGGCGTGTAGGGGATCTCCCCTACCGCCGCGTTTTGCTCAAGCTCTCTGGCGAGGCCTTAGCGGGAAGCCGTAAAATCGGCATCGATCCCCTCGTCTCAGAAGAGATAGCGCTCGCCCTTTTTCACATGCAGCAAGCAGGTCTTGAAGTTGGCGTCGTCGTTGGCGGCGGCAATATCTTTCGGGGCATCGAGGGGGCGACAAGTGGCATCGGACGTGTGCCGGCTGATCATATGGGCATGTTTGCAACAGTCATCAACGGCATTGCCCTCCAAGAGATCCTAAAGCGCCTTGGTGCTCGGGTCAGGGTGATGAACGCCCTCGGCGCAACCGATCTCGTTGAACCCTTCAACTGGGCGGGAGCCATGCGCGCACTAGGGGAGAGGGAGATTGTCATCTTTGTTGGCGGCACAGGCCACCCCTTCTTCACTACAGACTCGTGCGCGGCTCTTCGTGCCATACAGATTGAAGCGGAGGTCCTCCTAAAAGCGACAAATGTCGATGGTGTCTATGACAAAGACCCGCATCACTTTCCCGATGCTAAGCGCTTCTCTCGCATCACCTATGAGGAGGTTCTAGAGCTTCGCTTGGCAGTAATGGATCTTACAGCCATTGCCCTATGCCGTGAAAATCGAATGCCGATTAAGGTATTCTCAATCGGCTCCCTATGGGACGCTGTGTCGCAACTAGATTTTGGAAGTATCGTGGAGGAGAGATGAGTATTTCAGATGATGCAAAGCGGGAGATGGAGCAAGCGGTCGAACATTTAAGCGGCGAGCTTCGAACTTTGCGCACCGGACGCGCAAGCCCAGGTCTTCTCGAGGGGGTCCATGTAGAGGTCTACGGCTCTGATATGCGGCTTATCGATGTGGCTAGCATCACAGCGCCAGAGGCTAGGCAGCTCCTCGTCTCTCCCTACGAGGCGAACAACGCAAATGCCATTGCTAAAGCAATTGATAAGGCCAACCTCTCTGTCAAGGTGGTTGTCGATGGCAATATTGTCCGTGTGACCGTCCCTCTGCCTGATGAGCAGATGCGTAAGGAGCTTGTGAAGCGCTGCTACAAGTTTTGCGAAGATACCAAGGTCACTATTCGGAATATCCGCCGGAAACACAACGACCACGCGCGCAAAAAAAAGGCGGATGGCGATATTGCAGAAGATGAGCTGAAGCGCATTGAGAAGAAGATTCAAACGCTAACCGATGAGTCGTGCGCGAAGGCGGATGAAGTTGCCGCTAAAAAAGAGAAGGAGATCCTGGTCATTTAAGACCGGATCGCTCGCCTCCTTTTATAAGTAAATGGCCGCCTCTCTTGAGAGAGGCGGCCAAAATCTAAACGTTCCCCTGAATCTGTCTGCCACCCATTCGAGCCTCGAGCATAGACCCATCGGCAAAGATCGCAATACTACCAAGAACGCCGACGGTTAGACCAAAGGCCCCAACGGCAAGGGAGGCCCAAGCCAGATCCAGGAAGAGACGGCTGTCTCCCAATCCGGTAGACGTCAGAATCCCGAATAAAGTCGCACACGCAGCAGACCCCACTGCAATAGCACCGCCCGTACAAAGGGAATAATACGAGAACTTTTCCATTCTCCCGTAAGCAACTGCCCCGACCTTCTTGTCCGTCGTGCTGCCAGGCTGCGCCGTTGACTCTGATCCTGATACAGCTGCGTTCCTGCGTCCCAAGATGCCAACCCATCTACTAACAAAATCCGCCATAGTTCTTCCTCCTCCTTACTTTGCCATAGTTTCTATATTGTACAATAAAATTATTTATAAAATATTAAGGTGCAATTTATATTTGTTAATTTTGCAGCCTGCTTTTGCTCTCCAACATCATATGGATTTCGAGACGACACATGCAAAAAGCGGTAGAAGAAGGGTAGTGAAAAAGGAGAAGGAGATCCTGGTCATTTAGGACCAGATCGCTCGCCTCCTTATAAGCAAATGGCCGCCTCCACAAGGGAGGCGGCCAAAGTCAAGGACGCTCTTAAGGATTTACTGCTTTGCCTCTTGAGCCGCTCGAGCTGCTTCAGCCTCGCGCATTAATGCCAGGTTGTTGCCGACCACATAAGTAGCAAGACCGCCTGTTATGCTGACAACGGCCACGCCAAGAGAAACTTCTGCAACACGCATGAAGATGGTAGAGGGCCCTACTCCAATAGCGCTAAGAGCTCCAAAGATTGCCCCGGTTGCCAAAGCTCCGGTAAACCCAACCACACCCGCGTACAGAGCGACGGTTGAGACTTTTTCAATCTTCCCCATGGCCATCACTTGAGTTTTCTCGTCTGTTTTGCCCGCGATGCTGGGAAGTTTTCTCATCTCGATTGCTTCTGAATGGTCACCCTGAATATTTGGACCACCAGCTTTTGTTACTGCCATAACTGCACCTCCTTACATTGATTTACTTTGGTTTAACTATATTATAGAATAAAATAATTTATAATTGATTAAGATGGGTTTACTATTTGATTTTTTTGAAGCTTAAGCGTCTAATTTAGAAGATGACGGATTGGAAGATCAGGAAGTATGAACAACTCCCCCGATGTATCAAAAACAAAGCCTCGCGAAGTCTTGCGCAAGGGGGCCCTAAATCGCAGAAGCGATGAAAGTGCTGGTAGCCCAATGCCGTCAACTTAAAGAAGTTCATATCAGCCTTTGCAGAAAATATTCCTACCTAAGTCCGTCATCCTTGCGGCACTCCGCTTCGGGAGTGCGATTCTTGTGCACCTAAACCCCGGGTGAGCGAAGCGTAACCCGGGGCTATGGTCCAACATGCCCTTCGGGCATGTTCTGAGAAGGCTCC
>JAKBAF010000042.1 GCA_021809305.1 bacterium | reverse complement strand
GAATTGGGTGTCCAGAGGGCCTTTTGGCCCTTTGGCGGGGGTATGGGGGCGGAGCCACCATGAGGGTCCACGGGACTACTCTTTTAGGGGGGCGTGCGATAGCATGGTTGGATGCGACGTGTAGCAATTATTGGTGCGGGCTTTGCGGGGCTCGCGGTCTGTTGGGAGCTTCTCTTTGGGGGGGTGCGCCACTTTGAGGTGGTGGTCTTTGATGAGAGGGGTGTTGGGGGAGGAGCTTCGGGGGTAGCGCCTGGGCTCTTGCACGGCTATGTGGGACAGCGCTGCAGGCTGAATGCTTTTGCTCTGGAGGGGGTAGCGGCAACGAGGAGGTTGCTGTTAGAGGCGCAAGGCATGCTTGGGAGGGCGATCTTCCGGGAAGAGGGGATCTTGAGGGTGCCAGCCTCGCCTGAACAGAGAGCTGATTTTATGTGGGCGAGCGATAACTATCCGGGCGTGGAGTGGTGGCCAAAGGAGAGATGCTGCGAGGTAGTTGGTGGGAGCGTGGAGGGTGGGATATGGATTCGTGGTGGGATGGATGTTAGAGCGGTTGACTATTTGAGAGGGCTGTGGATGGCTTGCGCCTCCCGCGGCGGCGTGCTGCGCAAGGAGAGGGTGGGGTCGGTAGAGAGTTTAGAGGATTTCGACTATGTGGTTATCGCTGCAGGGGCCCATAGCGGAGATATTAAGGGGGGAGAGGATCTTAGGTGTACAAAGATCAAAGGCCAGGCCATTACCCTCCGCTGGCCACATCGCCTTAAGCCCCCTGCGATGCCCGTTGTGGGGCGCAAATACCTTGTGATGGATGAATCTGGAGAGCGCTGCGTTGTGGGAGCCACCTATGAGCGCGCCTTTGCAGATGAGACGTTTGATTTGGAGGTAGCCAAGGCTGATCTGCTACCCGATGTGATCCGATTGTTTCCTGAACTCGCGGAATCGCAGATTTTGGGGGGAGCGGCTGGCTTTAGAGCTAGCCCACCAGGTCAACGACTCCCCTTAATTAAGCAGATGGGGAGCAAGCTCTTTGGCCTCACTGGATTCGGCTCGAGGGGGCTGCTCTACCACGCCCTCTATGCCAAACAATTGTGCGACAAGCTCCGAGCGCTTTAGGGAGGCTGTGAAAAAAACGGGTGTTCATTTTCTGGCCACTCTCGCTCTCCGGTATCAAACGGACTTTGATGGCCACAGGCGTGGCCGGAACTAAAGCGACACGGGAGTGTCGCACTCCACATCGGAATTTGCTGCTAAATGTCCGTGCCGTAAGCTCAAATTTGGAGTGCGGTACGCCTGTACCGCTTTGGTTCTGGCCACGCCTGTGGCCGCCGTTCGGGAAAGCTCACGTAGGTATATTGTGATTATCAGCAGCCAGTTTTGACACAAAATGTACACCCTATTTTTTTCACAGCCTCAGGGCGCCTTGTAGAAGTATTTGGGTCGCACAATAGGACATCCTTTTCCCCCTCGCGCCTCGTTTCGCTCATAGACAATCTGTCTCGCAATTCCAATACAGCGAGACATGCCAAAGAGGAGTGTGAAGTACTCCGGGTGGGTGAAACCCGCAGCAAAGAGGAGTGAGCCGGAAACGGCATCGACATTAGGATAGGGGTCAGAGATCTTGGGATTCTCTTTTAAGACCTTTGGCCCAACTGCGCGCAAAAGCAAGGCAATGTGGGTATAGGGGTGGTCAGGGTAGTGGGCTTTTAGAAAGTCGTAGAAAGAGGTTGCCCTTGGATCCTCTACCCTCAAGACGGCGTGGCCAAAACCGAAGATAAGCTGATTGCTCGCTAAACGGCTGCGCAATAGCGCTTCAACGGCTGCTTCGCTTGCCGACTCGCCAACCTCCTGGAGTACAGTCTGTACGAAGTGCAGGCAGTCCTGGTTGGCTCTGCCATGGCGTGGCCCCTCTAGGGCGCACATCGCACCAGCTATCGATCCATACATATCCTCAAGCCCAGAAGCGATAGCCTTCCCTACAAAGGTGGAGAGGTTGCCCCCTCCGTGGTCGTAGTGAAGAATATTAAAGAGTTTTAAGACCTGGACAAGCTTGATCCGGTCAACCTTTGGCTTAAGGTTGAGGAGCTGGACGAAATTCTCCATATAACCAAGTTCAGGATTGGGCTTTGGCGTGCTTCCCCAGCCAGCATGCCGATTGATAACGGCTGCAGCGATGTGGGGAACCTTCGCAATGAGATCTAGACAATCCTCGCGATAGTCGCCTCTCCCCTCCATCATCCCACAAAGCAGGAGGGCTGCGGAGAAGAGCTTCATCGGGTGGCCTTTTCTTGGCAGATGATTGATTGCTGCCAGAAGATCATCTGAGAGGGCAGAGCGCAGAGTGAGGTCCCTCTCGAAGGCTCGAACCTCCTCTTTTGACCCTTGCCGTCCGTGCATGAGGAGATAGACCACCTCAAGTGGCTCATGGTGCGTAAGCTCTGAGACCCGAGTGCCAACGTAGTAGAGCCCCTTCTCAGGGTCGACATAGGAGGTCGTGCAGTAGCCTACGGGATAGCCCCTGAGACCCGTCTCTAAATTCTCTTTTGTAATCTCAAAGAGCACCTCTGACATCGCCCCCCCTGCTTTTTTTACGCCAGTATTAGGTTTCGCACCGCATCGCGCTCTTGTAGCAACTCTCGCTCACTCTCGACAATCTTTTTTCTCAAATACTCCTCATCCCATGGGACATCGGCAACGATGCGATCTTTTGCGATCCATGGAAAAGAGAAGATGAGGTCTCCGGCAATGCCGTAGGTATTTCCATCCGAGCACGCTCCCGAGGAGAACCACTCCCCCTTAGGGTTTGGTAGCACAAGAGAGCGCATGGCATCAAGGGCTGCGCTTGCCGCAGACCCTGCCGACGACTTGCCCCGCGCCGCGATAACCGCGGCTCCTCGATCTTGAATCGTCTGGACAAACTCCCCCTCAAGCCACCTGCGATCCTTAATCACCTCCAGCACACTTTTGCCACCGATTCGCGCGTTGATAAAGTCTGGGACCTGAGTTGAGGAGTGGTTACCCCAAACCACCATGTGATCAACGGCTGTTAATGGAGCCTTCGCCCTGCTGGCTAGTTGATAGACGGCCCGATTCTGATCGAGCCTCATCATCGAGTGGAAATTTTGACGCGGGAGGCCCGGTGCTGAGGTCATCGCAATCCAGCAGTTGGTATTTGCCGGATTACCGACAACAAGGGTGAGGCAATCCCTCGAGGCAACCTCATTTAGAGCCCGGCCTTGCTCTATAAAGATCCGACCATTATCGCGAAGAAGGTCCCCCCGCTCCATCCCCTTGCCTCTCGGTTTCGCCCCAACGAGAAAGGCGATATCGACATCGCGAAAGACAACATTTGGATCAGAGCCAATCACAACCTCTTGAAGGAGAGGAAAGGCGCAATCTTCAAGCTCCATCACCACCCCTTTTAGCGCCTCAACCACTTCCGGGATCTCTAGAATATGCAAGGCTAGTGGCTGCTCGCTCCCAAAGAGCTCCCCACGAGCTAGCCGAAAGAGCAGGCTGTAGGCAATCTGCCCCGCCCCGCCTGTAACCGCAACCCGTTTTGTCTTTTGACCCATCGATACCCTCTCACTTTAAGTCATTCTCTAAAGCCGCATCATAGAAGTCTCTCCAGATCTTGTATAGGAGAGACTTAAGAGCGGAGAAGTTAAACGGCTGATAGTTTATAAATAATCATCTTTATAATAATTAAATAATACAACTTTATAATAAAGAGTGAATTAACAGGGTGAATTATGGAATGTCTACCACCAGAGCTTAGAGGTCAAAGAGGGATTGAATCCCCCTTGCAAGATCCACCATCCGGGCAGCTGCCCCAGACTCAGGGCGGAGCGGCTCTTTTCAGAGAGTCGGTTAAGCGAGGAGAGCGGCGGCGGCAGACTGCGATTAACTCAGTCACAACTAATGTGGGACATCTCTTTTCACAAGGAGAAGGTGCGGCAAAAGAGGTCAAGTCCCTTCAAGAGCAGATTGAAACAATTGAGCGGGCCATGGAAGGCAAGAGGATCGAGCTCTACCTGAAAGCCTATACGAAGCTTGAGCAGGAGGGCCCCGAAGGGGCAAAGGCGAAGTTAGAAAAGCAGCAGAACATGATGGAAGAGGAGGATGCAGACATAGCCTATCTCTTTGATAAGCAGAAGAGCGCGCTCGAAAAATTGCTCAGCGTCTACAATCAGCTCGTGGAGAAGGGAGGAAAAGATAAGAGAGATGATAGGCTAATTGCCACGCTAAAGGGAAAGATCGACGATATCCAGACCCTGCTCGCAAGAAGAGACTCCTCGCTCCACTCCATGCGTCCGGTAGAACACCGAATTCGCCTGGTTCAGGCCGCTCTTTACAAGCGTATTGAGCTCGTTGAAAGACGGCAGGAGCTTGATCTTATCATTCAAGGCTCATGGCTTGCTTTGGCGGAACGCTTTGAGAGGAGGGCAATCAATAGCACCCTGCGTAAAGATGTGGATAGAGCAAGTGAGGAGGCTCTATCTCCTTCACTTGGTGCGCGAATATGGGCCCTATTCCGAAGTGCACAGCCCCAACCGAGCGCCGAGTCAACAAGTGCGCTTGAGCGGGTGGTTAAGTCTATTGCGCACTCTCCCACACTGGGTGAAATAGAACAGATCGCAAAGGAGATCGGGCATGATCTCAAACAGGAGAGTGTGATCTATAGCAAAAAAGAGGCGCGCGCCCTCCATAAGGCCTACGATGAGCAGTTTGACTGGTGGGCAGGCCCCCTCTATGAAGGGCTGACATCAGCGGACAACTGGCTACCCATCCGGCGCTTGATCGTCCAAACCTCAAGTAGTGGCACCGTCCATGCCTTTGCAAAAGAGACGACTCCATGTGACCTAAATGAGGGTTCAGGCGTTCCATCAGGCCTGCGTCAGCAAGAAGAGTACAAAAAACGCACTACTAACTTTCACAAGACGACCTTCTATAAGATAGGAGATGAAGAGCAGACAACAACTGTTTCCTATCGCGGAGGTCAATTTCCAACCCAAGAGGCAGCAAAAGCAGCTCTACTCACCATGATGAGGGAGACCAAAAATGGCCATCTACACATCAACTCTCTTCTCACTCCAACGGCTCTTAGCTCCTTCTCCCCTGACAAAGAGCTTCTGGCTCAACATCGGAGCAACTTTAAGTGCGCTTTACGCGAAATACATCAGGCTCTATGCACTCCTTACGGCAAACTAACAGAAACACAAAAGGCGATTTTCGATGCACTTGCAGGAACGGGAATAGATCATGCAATTGTTCTGAAGATGCTACAGGAAACATTCCCGCTATCCAACTTTGGTGTGAATGATGGAGCTGTTGGAGAGAAGCTCCCCTTTCACCTCTCTTTGGGCTGGCATACAGCGACAAAAGAGTACAACAACGAAGCGGCAGCGCAATTAGGCGTTCAACTGAGCGACCGCCTTAGCGCAATTAAAGCAAAAATCGACTCTGGAAAGGAGCTTACAGGTGAGGAAGAAAGGGTTCTTGGCCATTTGGGATCTCTTGTTAGCGCTTGCCAGGAGCTCCAAGGGATCTGGGATTCGAACAGCTTTGCCAGATCAAGAGAGGGCGATGACCCCTTTAAGATGCCAGCGCTTTGGGCAACGATCGATATGCTTGCAGGCATCACCACCTATACCAATTGCATGAGCGGGAAGGATCGAACGGGAGAGGTTGTGGCCGCCGCCCACCACCGCTATGCTGAATTTCTAATGGAAGAGGGTATGGAAGAGGATAAGCGAGAAAAAGAGTTGGGTGCGCTACTCGATCGGCACAATATTGATGATAAAAAGCTACGTAGTGAGCTTTTGCTCTGTCGCTTCACACCAGAAGAGCTCGAGAGGGAACTGGAACTTTGTGAGCTAGTTAATCCGGCAAACTTGCCTCGCCTAAAACGAGCCCAAGCTGTCGAAGAGGCTTTGGAAGCGCTTAATCTTAATGATGGAGGTGAGGGACCTTTAATGCAAAAAGAGGTCTCTTCCTTTCTTCAAGTGGGCACTCGGGGCATCTCGACAAGAACAAGTAACAGGATAGAGCAAAGAGCCCTATCACCTGAAGAGCGCGACCGTCTGGCTAAGAATCGACGGGCCATGACAACAAGCTCCGGTGCTAGTGCCATTACCCGAAGAAATACAAGCGTTGTCGGCACCAAGGTGCAGGGAAGAGGGCCGCTACTGCGCTACTCTTCCGGATTTGACAGGGAGTCGCTTCTTGCAGAGCTCGTTAGTCCAGGCGGCAGGCTCTTTGCAGCGTTTAAGGAGACGTTTGCTGAAAGAACCGGGCTGGATGAGCTGAGTAAGAGCCAGAAAGAGGAAATTTTGAATCTTCTTAGCACTATTGAAAAGAACAACAACGGAAGGGCGGGCAAAAACGTAGATCTACGCGCTGCTCTCACCCAGGTGATAAAAAAAGTTGAGCACTTAAAGCGTGGGGCCGTTACCCCAAGCGCCAAGGTTGCAGGATAGCAGAGGCTCCTCCCCTATCCTGGCCAGCTCTTGCCAAATTCATTCCAAAAGAGAAATTCGCTCTGCGGCCGCCTGCCACGCGCTGACTCATCTCGCGCCAGGAGTTCAGGGGCGGCGCCCTCACGATCACCCATGTACCCTATGGCAAAGGCCGCAACCGGCTCCCAGCCGTCAGGAATTTGACAGGCTTCGATTACTTTATGAGGGTAAAATCCTGCCATCTGATGGACAGAAAGACCAAGCTCGGTGGCCTGTAGGAGGAGAGTGCCCATGGCGAGCCCTATATCATGCCAGGCGTGTGCATTGGGCTTTCCATTCTTGTGAAAAGTCACCTCGGTGACAGAGAAGCCAAGAACTGGTGCGTGCTTAGCCCACGCTTGGTTAGCCGACCAGAGAGCCGATAGAATTTTTTTATACCCCTCGCCTTCGTCCTTGAAACCTAAAATAAAGTTCCAAGGCTGTTCGCCAAATGAGGAGGGAGCCCATCGGGCTGCTTCGAAAAGGGAGTGTAGCTTCTCTTTTTCTACAGGTTCTGAGGAGAAGATGCAGGGACTCCACCGCTCTTTGATAAGGGGGTTAACAGGGTACTCCGTTTGAGCCACTTTGGGATACTCTTTTCGGGGAATTTTGACCGATTGCTCCATACCCTCTCCCTTTTCTAGTGCATCTCTTTAAGGGATAACACAGGCAAGGGCCTCTAGGCAAGCGCTGTCAATTCAAGCTTTTTAACGGCCGCCGCATAGGCGCAGCGGTTTTCATTGAAATAGCTATCCCGAAAAATAACGATCCGCACCTCAGTCAGTTGCGAATGCTCTTTTAAAAAATCTCTAATCGTAGTTGTTGCGATAAGGGCCGCCTTACCTCTTGGAAAGCCAAAAACTCCCGTGCTTACGAGCGGGAAGGAGATGGTTTGCACCTTTCGAACGGCTCCTTCCTCCTCCTTAATAGGGACCTCTTGAGCCATCGCAATCTCGAGACTGGTTTGATACGCTGATGCGAGTTTTTTCTTCTTCTTTAAAGCGCTGCCATGCGGCCCGACAGTATGAACACACCATGTGGCCCTCATCTCCCCTGCCGTTGTAATAACCGATTCCCCGTCTGCCAACAGCTTGCCCTCTCGCGTCTTGAGAACTTCAACGCACGCCTCATCAATGATGTTCTTACCATCCTTCATCCCTCCTGCCTGGTGAATGGCGGCATCTACCCCAGAACCTCCCCTTATAGTGGAATTGGCAGCATTGACGACGACATCGCTCTCTTGCTCTTCAATCTTGCCTTCCAGGATAAGAATTTTAGCCGGTGGTGAACCATCTTCGCGCTCAATAAGAAAAGTGGAGGGCAGCGGGATGGGGTCAATGGCCGGCTGAGGAGTTGGTACTCTGATTGGGGCACTTGATCGTGAGGGAGGTCCTAATGGTCCCGAGGGCCCTGGGGGCGTCGGCTCCCTACAAATCCGCCAGGCGTAGCAGCCGAAAAGGAGAGATGGAGGTGTGCCTCCTAGAAGTGAGGCTTGCTTCCAAGAGAAGCGACGGCCAAAATAGAGACCCAGTGCCGTAGCGCTGAGAATCGTGGCGCTGGCAGCGAGCGTAACCTTCGAGATTTTGCCTGTCATGTAGACCTCGTATAGTATCGCAACATGATCTCACAGAAAACAAAAAAAATCAACTTCATTTTATAGCCTCAAAAACCCTCTGCTTATTCTAATATGTCCCTTTAATAGTAGAGATCCAATTAGGGCCGAGAGGATGAGGCCCGCGCAGATCGGCGCCTGCCACGATGGAGAGGAGGTGGTGAGGGGGAGAGGATCATCTACCTTATGCACATGCTCACTTCTCTCTGGCTCCTCTATAAGCGACTCTTTTGGATCAGGGAGTTCCACA
>JAKBAF010000041.1 GCA_021809305.1 bacterium | reverse complement strand
AAGACCCGACTTTCAACTAATGCAGAACTACCAGAAGAGCGGACAGGGCGCGCTCTTCTGTTACGTCTTTGACCTCCTCTATCTGAATGGAGAGGATCTACGCGACCAGCCCTTGCTCGAGCGAAAGCAGCGGCTAAAAAAGGTGCTGTCACACGCCAAATTCTCAGCTATTCGATTTAGTGATCATGTTGTGGCAAGAGGGGTGGCTTTTTTTCACGAGATCGAGAAGAGGCAAATGGAAGGAATTGTCGCTAAGCAGAGCATGAGCCCCTATCGCGAAGGAAGATCGCGCTACTGGGTGAAGATCAAATCCCACAGACGGCAGGAGGTCGTCATCGGTGGTTTTACCGAACCCCGCGGCAGCCGGAAGTACTTCGGCGCTCTTCTTGTTGGCCTTTATGATGACAAAAAGAGTTTTATTTACATCGGGCGTGTGGGAGGCGGGTTTGATACCAGACAACTCGCCAATATCTATGCCCAGATGGAGCCTCTTATTCAAGAGTACTCCCCTTTTGAAGACTCTCCTAATATTGCAGCTAGGTGGCTTAAACCAGAGCTTGTTTGCGAGGTCTCCTTTAGCGAATGGACAAAAGATAGGATATTACGACAGCCAATATTTGAGGGCTTGCGCACCGATAAAGAGGCGAGAGAGGTTGTGCGCGAAAGGACTGTGCCCTTCCAAAAACAGCCGGCCTATAGAACAAGAAAAGAGGCTCAGCTAACAAATTT
Organism: bacterium; assembly: GCA_021809305.1. Lineage (GTDB taxonomy): Bacteria > Chlamydiota > Chlamydiia > Chlamydiales > JAFEGQ01 > JAKBAF01. Next base: position 7,656 of record JAKBAF010000041.1, on the reverse strand, counting down.
AACCAAAGTTCTCTGGCCCGATCAAAAGTACGACAAGGCCGACCTCATTGAGTACTACACATCTGTTGCCCCCTACATTCTCCCCTATCTGAAAAATCGGCCCATCGTCTTAAAGCGCTTTCCAGAAGGGATTGAAGGAGAGAGCTTTATTCAGAAGGATAGTCGACCTCTTCACCTACCCGACTGGATGAAAACCGTATCCATTGAGCACACACAAAAACGAGTGGAGTACCTTCTTATTCACGATAAGCGCGCACTGGAATACGTTGCCAACTTAGGCACAATCGAACTTCATACCTTTAACTCCAAGATCGATCATCTGGATCATCCGACCTATCTTGTCATTGATCTCGACCCAGAAGCCGTCTCGTTTGAGGCCGTCATTAAAACGGCTCAAACCGCCCACCGCATCCTGGATAGCCTCGAGATACCGAATTACTGCAAAACATCGGGCGGAAGAGGACTGCATATCTATATTCCACTCCAAGCTAAATATAGCTTTGAGCAAGCGCTCCAATTTAGCCAAATTATTGCCCATCGAATCCATCACGAGATCCCTGAGATCACATCGCTAAAGAGGCAGCCAGGCGATCGTCAGGGCTTGGTCTATCTAGACATCCTTCAAAACCATCAAAAGCAGACAATGATATGCCCCTACTCTTTGAGAGGAGCCCCTTTTGCTCCGGTCTCTACTCCACTTAAATGGACCGAGGTAAGGCGAGGGCTGAACCCTACGAAATACACCATCAAAACTACCCCTGCTCGCCTGTATAAAATAGGAGATATCTTTGCGCCGGTTCTAGGAAGAGGTGTTGATATACGACGATGTCTCGGCGACTTAGGGGAAGAATTCCGCCTTAGTCCCAGTATGCCCATTTGAGCTCGATTTGGCCCAAAGTCGTAAGGTAGACGCCTTGTAGATGGGGGTTAACAATCCAGCGGTACTCCTCGAACATGAGTGGGATGACGGGGAGCTCTTCTTGAAGGCGCTCTTCGGCGCTTTTGAGGTAGTGGTGGCGCAGAGAGGGGTCTGCTGTGAGCTCAGCTAATGTGATGGCAGTGCGATAGGGCTCATCATTCCAAGAGGTAAAGTTAGTAGCGGGATCTTTCAGCTTTTCTAGGTGGTAGATGGGGTCATCGAAGGCAGGATCGTAGAAGTGACCGGCGAGCTGATAGCTGTGGTTGCGAAGATTGGCAATGAAGTTGTTCCACTCAAAGAGCTCTAGAGAGGCAGTGATACCAAGAATCTCCTTCCACTGATCTTGAATAGTCTGCGCAAGGGCCTTCTGCCCTGAGATGTCGCTGTACATGAGATGCAAAGGCGGAAGGTCGGCTGCAGTTGTACCAAGCTCTGCTAGCGCCTCCTGGAAGAGGATTGGTGCGTTTGCCCTTTCATGATTGGCACGGAGGCTATCCTCTGCAAGAGCGGTGCTGTGCTTGGGGGCAATCGTGTAGGTCAAGGTCTCCTCTGGCTGGTGAATCAGCTGAAGGAGCGATTTGCGATCGAGCGCGCAAGAGAGGGCTCGACGGAGCTTGCTAGAATTAAGAGGATAGCTTGCGGTATTGCAGTCAAGCCAGTAGCAGCCAGAGACGACAAAGCTGTGCAGGATACCCATCTCCTTAAGAGCCGGTATGGAGTCGATAGGGAGGTCACAGAAGGGCGTGCCCATCCAATCGAGCTCCCCATTTTCAAACATCAGAAGTGCAGTTTGAGGATCTTTGACAAAGGAGATGGCAACACCATCCAGTGCCACCCCCTCCCAGTGGGATGGGTTGCGTTTGAGAAGGATCCTCTCATCGCCCGCCCAATCCACTAAAAGGAAGGGTCCATTGCAAACAAATCCTTTGCCAGCAGCGTGGTGCCACTTAGGATTGCTCATGTCTGTAGCTTTATGGACCGGGCAGTAGATGGGGTGGGCAACCAGATTGAGAAAGTAGGGGGTGGGATGGTCGAGCGTAACGATGAGTGTCATCTCATCTTGAGCGGTAACACCGATATCGCTTGTAGCAACTCTTCCCTCTTTTGCAGCCTTGGCATTTTTGATGGGATAGAAGAGATTGGCGTAAGAGGCGGGGAAGTTAGGATCGAGAGCGCTCTTCCAGCTATGCTCAAAATCATACGCGGTAACCTTCTCACCATTAGAGAAGAGGCTAGGGCGGAGATGAAAGGTGTAGGTCTTGTAATCGGAGGAGATCTCAACTGAGGAGGCAATGGCCGGCTGAGGCTTTGCGTCAGCGTCGAGTCGCATTAGACCATCGAATAGGGATTTGATCAGCGTGCGCGTGTTTCTATCAGTTGCCATGCGCGGGTCAAGCGATGGGGGTGAGGAGTCCATGTTGAGGCGGAGGAGATGCTCTGCTCTATTGGACGGGGCTCCCTTGATCGGGGCGGAAGTTCGGCTGCAAGCAAAGAGAAGAGCAAGGGACAAAACCATTGCGGCAAGAGAGAAAGTTCGCCTCGAAAAAGAGCGCTCTATCATAGTTCTAAATCCTATGTTAACGGTGAATCGAAGCCCACCTAAAATCAATCTGTCCAGTAGGTGAGAGGACAACATCTTTAAGTGAGCGACTCTTAAGAAACCGGGAGCGGTAGTAGTAAATCGGGATAATGGGCATCTCCTGCTGAAGGAGCAGCTCGGCGTCTTGAAGATGGGCATGCCGCTCGCTAACGCTCAGGCTTGTATGCGCTTTAGTAACCAATTTCTTAAAGACAGGGTCTCTCCATCCTGAGGGATTAACGGAGCGATCTGCGCTGCAGAGAAGGTCGAGGAAATAGATGGGATCCTTGTGCAAGGCAAAAAGAGTTCGAACGCCAATCAAGAAATCGCCCCCAAAAAGTTGTTCGCTAAACCGCTGCCAGGGAAGACTTGTGTAGGAGACGGATACCTTTAACACCTCCTCCCACTGGTGTCCAATCGCTTTTGCAAGGGCTACGTGTTCTATGTGCGTGCTGTGGTTAATACAAAAGGTAGGAAGCTCATTGCGGGTGATCCCAAGCTCTAATAACCCCTCTTCAAAGAGGGCTAAGGCATCGTCGGGAGAGGAGGATTCTATTCTCGATGTATCCCTCTGAAAGAGGCTGCCCGTGCGGCAAAGAGGTGGGATAATACTGGTAGCGCACTCCTCATCGCCCTGCAAAACAGAATCGATAATTTCCCTTCTGTCGATAGCGCAGGCTAAGGCACTCCTTATCTTCGATGATTGAAAGGGGAAACGAGTGACGTTCAGGTCGACAATAAAGGTCCCAACCGTCGGCTCGCTTGCAAGTACCCCCTCTTCTCGCAAAGAGTGCAGGGCAGTTGTTGGAAGCTCCCAAAGAGGGTCTCCGACCCAGTCGAGATGACCTTGCCTAAAGAGCGAGAGGGCCATATCGGGGTCATCGAAGATATCGATTTCGATCTTCTCTAGGTGGACCGAATCTGCACCCCAGTATAGAGGGTTTTTGGCTAGCTGAAGAAGCTGATTGGGTCGCCACAAAGCTGGGATGAAGGGGCCATTACAGACATACTCTGAACCGCCGTAGTAGGCCCATCCAGGCGAGCGTTGATCGAGTTCACGATGGAGGGGTGAATAGATCCAAAGGGTGGTGAGGTCAAGAAAATGGCTCGTGGGATTCTCGAGATCGATCTTCAGGAGGCGGGGGCCGAGAGCACGGACACCAACAGCATCAATTGGCAGGCTTCCCTCTTTTACGGCTTTAGCATTTTTGATGGGGTAGAAGAGAAAGGCGTGAGGAGTTTGCAGCGATGGGTCAAGGATCTTCTTCCAAGCGTACTCGAAATCGGCGGCCGTGAGTGTCGAGCCATCGGACCAGCGGCTCTGGCGAAGGGTGAACAGGTAGGTCTTTCCATCAGGTGAGATAAAGACCTCTTCTGCAGCCGCAGGCTCAGCGCGCCCTTTGGATCCCATCCGCATGAGCCCTTCGTAGAGCATCTTAATCACAATGCCTGAGATGCGATCTTGCGCAATCCTTGGATCAAGAAAGGGAGCCATCACAGGGACGTTGATGCGGACAGCTCGGGAGTTAGCGCTCCCTGCCTTCGAGCTTTGGAGCACCCGTTGCACGCTATCATCCAAAGATTGCGCCGCTAACGGATCGCAATGGGGGTAGAGATAACCGATGAAGGTGCAGCCATCAACTGTAAGATGGGTAGAGACAAGGGCCTGAGGTTCAAACAAGGGCGCCTTAATTTGACTTTCAAAGTCCTCCTTAAAGCCAGCGGGAGGGTTGGTAACTAGCAGGTAGAAGGTCTCTTCCTCGTGCCTTGTATGGACGGCTGGCTCCCTTGAGGAGCCGCGGGATGCAGCAATTGATGAGATAAACAGCTGAAAGAAGTTGACAAGGAGCTCCGGAGAGAGGGTGCCTTGTGCGAATGCTGGGGTCAGCGAATAGAAGAGGTTTTCAATTAACAGCTCATCCCAAGCACAGCCTAAGAGGCTCTTTACCTCCTTTAGCTGCTCACCTTGCTTTTGGAGAAGCCCCCCATTGCAGTCGCGGAATTCACCAAAGATCTCCCTTACAGTCTGAGCGATATACTCTCGTGCCTTAACAAGATCAACAGCATAGTCTTTACGTACAAAGCGATCTCTCGGAAAGAGAAATCGAAGAGAGGCACCCTCCTTAATACGGCGACGACGCAATCTAGCGAGAGGAAAGAGGTGTTCTAGCGTACAGGCGGTCTCTTTTGGTGCTCGCCTCGAGATCAAGCCATCGATTGTCTCCTCATCGCTCTCCCGGATGCGAGCGATGATAACGCGGAACGAGAGTGAGGTCCCAGCTTGCGTTAGGAAAGCGATCATCACATGGGGAAGATCTTGCGGATCACTCAGTTCTCGGTTGAGGCTCATGAGGTGGCGATAGACCTCTTCATCATTGCTCGAGTTGAAGAGGCAAGGCATTAGCTGTTCAACGGCTCCTCGAAGCGCCTTCGGCAGCTCCTCTCTTAGCCGTATGAACTCAGCTGATGGGAGCCCCTCCTCCCCAATCTCAACCTCGAGATAGAGAAAACGAAGAGGCACCACCCCCTCTCTATGGTCGATCTCACTCTCCTGAATCGCTCTTGTCTCAGGAAGAAGCTGAGAGAGGGCTCTTAGGAGATGTCGACGCTCAAAGGACTCATTTTCATGGAGAAGGTTGAGACAGATAGCCACTCCGAGCACCCTCTTCACTCCAAAGGGAAAATGGAGACGCGCTCGCATCAATTTTACCCGGATATGACGCTTCCCCGGATCAGCCTTGATCTCTCTGCGAAGCTCTTTGAGAAGAAAGCTCTTGGCCGTAACAAGCCGACAGAGGTGCGGGACCTCCCTGATAAGGCGAAACTCTTCACGAGAGAGGAGAACCAACCTATGGAGATCCTCAAAGACTGTCGGCTCAAAGAGAGAAGGGTGACGCGAGACCCGTGCCGATATGGCACTATACATCAGGACCTCTTTGCGCGAGCGAAAAGCGCCCTTAAGAGCGAGGTGCCGTCCCATTTGGATAGGAGAGATGGCGCCAGCTGCTATCTCCTTTGCAATAGCTGGCAGGTTGCGCTGGATGAGGGTGACCTGACTTGGGCTGATGGCCACAACTATCTCAGATAGGTTTCCCCTACTTCCTTCAAAACCCTCTTGGCGGATGTTTCGATAAGAGAGTAGAGGCAGCTGGCCTCCTGGGAGAAGCCATTCACAGACCATCGCTGAGAAAAAAGGGTTGATTCCCTGCTCACGACCGAGTGGATCAAAGAGAAAGACGCGAAGGGTCGTCGAATGCTCTCCGAGATCGCTCCAGCCACAAAAGACCCCATCCACCCTCTCTTCTCGACGAAGAATGGGAGGGAGGTCATCATCAATAGGAATTTCTTTTTCGTAAGCTAACATAGGCTTTATGAAACATTGATCTTCGACCATAGCGAATTACGCAAGAAAAGGCAAACTTTTAAATTAACCCCATTGAGAGACCCTTGTGAGAGGCATTGGGTGGCGAACGAAAAATGTATTTTTAATGGATGTTAGAATCGGGAGCCATGCTAGATGACCCCTCCAAATCGGGTTTTGCGCTCTCATCGGGATGGGCCAGTGGAATCGGTGGAAGGGAGGAGGCTCTAAGAGAGCGATAGCGCGAATAGTAGGAGAGGCTCTCAGCCACGATAAGATAGAGGGCGCCGACGCCTAAAAGTGTTGAAACGACCACCCTTTCCGCATAGTGAAAGTAGAGGGTAGCAAAGCAGCCTCCAAAGACGATCAAAATCACAATCAGGTCATAGGGCCGACCAACAAGAAGTTGGCGCACGGCAAGAACAATACCGAGGTTCACCAAAAGGTCACTCCAGAGATTAAAAGGGCCGATGACATTGATGATGATGATGCCGATAAGAAAGAGGGCAGCGCTCACCGCATTGATCTTCTCACTTGAAACCACAAATTTTGTCATTTTACCCTGATATCCCGACCATCCGTCTTCAATGCTATTTACCCCACATCCGAACTAAAAATCAATCATCGATCGGATCTCGCTACGGATAGGTAATATTTTACACTAGAAATTAAACCTCATTTTTGATCTAATGTTTATTTACCCGCGCGTGATTTTAGAATGCAAGAAGTAGCCAATCCATTTGATTCACTGCCTGAAAGGGCGGTAGCAAATATTCTTAGTTTCCTTCCCGTTAAAGAGCGCTGCCTAAGCGCTCGTGTTAGCAAGCAGTTTGCAAAACTCCCAGCAGATTCGCAATATTGGGGCAGAGAGCTTGCACGCGCTGCAGGCTCTCCCCATATGCATCCCTGTAGCAAGGGAGACTACCGCGATTTCTATGCGAAGATGCGCGGAGAGCGTGAACCTACCTCTGTTCCTTTGGGCGACTTCTCTTTCGATGGATTGCACAAAATCTCCCCCTCTCCTGACGGACCGATTATGGGTATCTTAAAGGCGGATCGCTTTGTCATCGGGCCACTTTTTGACCCATCGGCTCCAAAGGTCGAAATCCCCTACCCAGAGAGCTCTCGTGAAAAGAAAACTCTGGACGGGGGTATTGTTGTACCGAAATTTGCTTTCAACAGCCTTGTTAAGGTAGAGGGTTGCGCGACGCCCCTTCCCTTAATGAAGAGTGATAAAGCGATCCGGCTACTTTCTGAGGAAGGAGCCAAACTCTTCACCCATCGATGGCCTAAGAAAAGTAAAAAATATTTTAATATTCGCCATCTTCCTTGCGGCTCACTCCTCCTCTTCTCCCATGACAGGTGGGAGGTGGGCCGCATTACACGTGAAGGGTGGGTCAGTGAGATGCCCCAACAAAAATCGAGGAGTCTCTACATTAGGGTCGTTTTAATTGACGGATCGGAGAGCGGCTTCCTTCTTTTGCAAAAAGAATCTAAGCAAATAGATTATGATGAAGTAGATCGCTCTATGTCTAAAAAGAAACTAACATTAAGCCTCTCTTTGCATGAAAGGGTGGAAGGACAGTGGAGAAGCGTCCTTCTTCCCGAGCCCCCTGCCTCAATTAATGATTTTTACGATCGGCTAGCATTCAGATGGAAAGGGGAGCTGCATATCGCCGTTGTCTTGAGGCATAGGGTAAAGGATGTGGAAGGCTATAAAGTGGAGATCTACCGCCACCCGCAGCGCCACAGTCTCGTCCAGAAGGTCCTCGATGGCTCGCTTGAGCCTGTGTCGAG
>JAKBAF010000040.1 GCA_021809305.1 bacterium | reverse complement strand
TTCATCGATAGCTTGCCCTCCCCCATTGGGTGGTGGGGGCGCTCCTGTGGCTTTAGTGGCTTCCATTATCCGCTCGTTATTTTGTTTAAGTTGGAATTAGTATAAACCAAAAAGGTCAAACTAACAAGAGAAAATTCGCTTCAAAAAGTTATGTATGACCTAGTTTTTAGAAGCGAGCCGCAAGAGGTGGTCGAGAAGAGAGGCGTATGGAGCTCCAAGGGCCTTTGCGGTTTTCGATAAACAGTTTTTGACAGTAAAAAGCCATCGAGCCAATTGCCGCTGCCGCTCTCGCTCCAGGGCATCTTGGGTCCACTGCAAAAGCGCAGGTCTTCCGCCGCTCCTTAGCAGATCAAGTGCGTCCCCCTCAAAGCAGAGGCTGCTTTTTGCGAGGCGGCTTGTTAAAGGACGTGGGAGTGGGTGGGTAAATTGTAGCGGTGTGGGTTTGGGCCGATCGAGTCGCACATTTAGCCGCGGGGATCGGCCATAGACCCAGCCACCCTCTCTCTCGGCAATCTCATCAAAGAGCGCTCCCCTGCCCATGGCATCAATTGTTGTGTAGTAGGTGCAGTTTTGCGCAAAAAGAGCTCTTAAGCTCTCGCCGATCCGCGAGAAGCGCTTAATGTGGAGGATCCAGACGATGGTAAGCCCAAGACTCTCATAGTCGCGGTTTCGCGCTCGCACCTCCTCCTCCGAGATGGAGGAGCACTGGACCTCAAAGACGAGTCCATGCCTCTCCCAGAAGAGATCGGCGATCCGCCTCACTTCCGGAAAGGCGCGCTCCAGATGCGCCTCCCCCTTTGGCAAGAGGGCGTAGAGGCGGCGCTGGATGGCGAGGTGGGTCTCGCTTTTGCCATAGGATCTGCAATTGGAGGGTCGCTCAAGATGGTAGAAGTGAAGTTGGCGCTTAAAACCCCCTCGACGACGAACCTTGGCGCTGCACTCTCTGCACGAGTAGTCGCGCTTATAACGAGCCTCTCTCACATCGATTAGCTTGCCGTGATCATCGGCAAAGAGTTGCATCAATCAGCGCTGGATAGTATGAAGGAGCGGATAGTGCCAGGACGGCCACATCGGATGAAGAGAGAGCCCTTTTATGCCCCTTGACAGAAAGCCGTCCATTCCGCAAAAATCTTCTGGCATCATCAGATTTTTATCACAATTTTCTTGAAAAGTTTGACTAGGTAAGCATGGCTAAAGCAGAGTCTAAGTTTTCTACCAATTTTAGTCAGCAGCACCAGCAGAAGGTCGAAGAGCTCATCGCCATTGCGAAAGAGCAGGGGTACATCACCTACGAGGAGATCAACGAGATTCTCCCAATGACCTTTGATTCGGCGGAGCTTCTTGACCAGGTGCTGATCTTTCTTGCTGGAATGGATATCCAGATCCTCAATCAGGCCGAGGTCGATCGGCAGAAGGAGCGCAAGAAAGAGGTCAAAGAGCTCGAGGGAATCTCGAGGCGTGGAGAGGGAACACCCGATGACCCTGTCCGCATGTACCTCAAGGAGATGGGCTCAGTTCCTCTTCTGACACGCGAGGAGGAGGTGGAGATCTCCAAGCGCATTGAGAAGGCGCAGGCGCAAGTTGAGCGGATCATCATGCGCTTCCGCTACTCAGCAAGAGAGGCGATATCTATTGGAAAGTACCTCGCCACTGGCAAAGATCGCTTCGATAAGATCATCGCCGAGAAAGAGGTACCAGATAAAACTGTCTTTCTAAAGCTTGTTCCGAAGCTCTGTCAGCTCCTGCAAAAAGAGGATGAACACCTAGCAACCCTCCTCACACGGCTCCTAGAGGCCTCCATCAGCAAGACAGAGCGCATCTCGCTTGGCGAGGAGATTGAGAAGAGCCGCATTCGCACTCAAGCCTACCTCAGGCGCTTCTACTTCCGCCACAACATCATCGACGACTTTGGCGAGGTGATTCTCGAGGCGTATGAGCGGTTTTCGGAACTTGAAAAAGAGATCAAAGAGCTCTCTGGGCGCGCCGAAAAGAATAAGTACGCCGCTGCAAAGATGGCCGCTGCGTCGCGCAAGCTAAAAAAACGAGAGCTTGCCGCTGGCCGCACCTTCGATGAGTTCAAGAAAGATGTCCGCATGCTTCAGCGCTGGATGGATAAGAGCCAGGAAGCGAAGCGAGAGATGGTGGAGTCGAACCTCCGGCTTGTCATCTCAATTGCGAAGAAGTACACCAACCGCGGCCTCTCCTTCCTCGATCTGATTCAGGAAGGAAATATGGGGCTGATGAAGGCCGTTGAGAAGTTTGAGTACCGCCGAGGCTACAAGTTCTCAACCTACGCCACCTGGTGGATTCGTCAGGCAGTGACGCGGGCGATTGCCGATCAGGCGCGGACCATCCGAATTCCGGTCCACATGATCGAGACGATCAACAAGGTCTTGCGGGGCGCTAAGAAGCTCATGATGGAGACGGGGCGCGAGCCGACACCTGAGGAGCTTGCCGAAGAGCTTGGCCTCACCGCCGAGCGCGTGCGCGAGATCTACAAGATCGCCCAACATCCGATCTCCTTGCAAGCAGAGGTGGGTGATGGTGGAGAGAGCCAGTTTGGCGACTTTATCGAGGATACAACCGTTGAATCGCCTGCAGAGGCGACAGGTTACGCCATCCTCAAAGATAAGATGCATGAGGTTCTTGAGACACTAACGCCAAGAGAGAAGACCGTTCTTGTTGAGCGCTTTGGGCTGCGAGATGGCAAGCCGAAGACCCTCGAGGAGGTGGGTGATCAGTTTGGTGTGACTCGCGAGCGTATTCGCCAGATTGAGGCGAAGGCGTTGCGCAAGATGCGCCACCCCACCCGATCAAAACAGCTCCACGCCTTTCTTGATCTTCTGGTCCCTGAGGCGTAGAGTGGTGGTCTAGATATCCGTGCCGTAAGCTCAAATTTGGAGTGCGGCACTCCTGTACTGCTTTGGCCGTGCCCACGCCTATGGCCATCAAAATCCATGAAATTAACGGCTGACCCGAGAGGTAGCATTCGCCTGTGTCCCTGCAAGAGCGCATCCGATCGGCCTTCCTCCCCGGCGGCCCGCTAGATCTGGCCATTGAGGGGTACTCCTACCGCGCCTCCCAAGCGGAGATGGCTCTTGCTATTGGTGAGGCCTTCTTAAAGAAAAACGTAGCTCTCATTGAAGCGGGTACAGGTACGGGGAAGAGCATGGCCTACCTTGTCGTGGCGCTTCTTAAGGCGCTCGAGGGGGAAGGGCGGACGCTCATCTCGACCCAGACGATTCACCTTCAAGAGCAGCTCTTTCATAAAGACCTCCCGAGCTTGCTGGACGCGCTTAAGATCGATGTGAAGGTTGTCCTCGCAAAGGGGATGAACAACTACCTCTGTTTACGCCGAATGTATGCAACACTTGAGGAGGCCTCGCTCTTGCCTCCGAAGGAGGAGGAGCAGCTCGGCCAGCTCCGCATGCTCTCTCGAGAGGAAGAGTTTGGTGGAAGCCTCTCTGACCTCCCCGTACCGCCAGAGAGAGGGCTTTGGGAGAAGGTGGGCGCTTTGGCCGAGGCGTGCCCCCATATCCACTGCCCTCACTACAAGGCGTGTTACTTCTTTAAGGCCCGGCGCCTCGCTGATGAGGCAAAGGTTCTCATCGTTAACCACCACTTACTACTGGCTGATGTCAAATTGCAGAGCAGCTTAAGCGGCGAGAGCTCTGTAAAGCTACTGCCAGATTATAACGCTGTGATACTCGATGAGGGGCATAACCTCGAGGAGATCGCAACGGCCGCCTTTGCTTGGAGGGGGTCGCGCAGTGACCTCATGAGACTCCTCAACCAGCTAGCAATTGAGGGGAGAGGGGGTCTTGAGGTCAGTGGCAAGTTGCCGACGCTAAGACAGAAGCTGCAGGAGGAGGGCGGCAAGCGCAAGAAGAGCGCCCCATCGCTTGACCTCCTCCTCGATCTCGACCTTCCGGGTGCAAGGCGGCGGCTTGTATTCGAAGCGAGCGAGCTCTTCCGCCTTATCGGTGAGTTCTTGATCGCTGGGGCTCAGATAGGGGGCGCAAATCCAGGTGGTGGGCTGCGACTGCGCTTAAACACGTCTCACATGGAAAGCCCGGTCTGGAGCCAAGAGATCCTTCCGGCCCTAAATTCAACGCAGCTCGCCTTTGAGGAGTTTTTGGCGCTTTTAGAGAGCCTCGATGGGATTTTAAAGGGGCTTCCGGACAGGGAGTCGCTCGATTCTATCCGGCTTGACATTGCTACAACAGCTAAGCGATTAGTGGAATTCTCGCTTAGGCTTGCAGCCTCTCTCACATCAGCCCCATCGCAAGAGAGTGTTCGCTGGATTGAGGAGGGAGGGAGGCATGGCACCCCGCATGTACAGCTCTTTGACACCGAACTGGACATCGCCTCTACCTTGCGAGAGGCCCTCTTCGAGCGGGTGCAGACGGCGATTATCACAAGTGCTACCCTAACAGCTGGGGGCACCTTTGATTTTGTAAAACAGCGCCTAGGTCTTGCTAAGCCTCTGAAGGAGGGGCGGGAGGTTACCCAATTTATCTTTGACTCCCCCTTTGTTTACGATATACAAGCGAGCCTGCTTCTTCCAAACGATCTTCCCTTGCCAAGCGATCCCTCCTTCACAAGGGAGGTGGCCCGCTCGCTGCTCACCTTAATTGAGGCAAGTAAGGGGGGTGCCTTTGCCCTCTTCACCTCCTTTCAGATGCTAAACGAGTGTTATGAAGCATTGGAGGCGCCTCTTAAAGAGAGAGGGCTTTTGCCCCTACGCCAAGGTGATAGGGATAGAAAGAGCCTGCTTGACCTCTTTCGAGAGAGTGGCAAGGCTGTCCTCTTTGGAACGGACTCCTTCTGGGAGGGGGTCGATGTGGTGGGCAGCGCTTTGCGGCTTGTGATTCTCACAAAGCTGCCCTTTCGCGTCCCCACAGAGCCCATCATTGAGGCGCGGCTGGAGGCGATTAAGCTCGCAGCCGGCAGCCCATTTGGTGACTACTCCCTCCCACAGGCAATCGTAAAGTTCAGACAAGGCTTTGGCCGTCTGATCAGAAGCTCCTCCGATCGAGGGTGCGTTGTCTGTCTTGATCGTCGCCTATTCGCTTCCCCCTATGGGGCGCTCTTCTTAAGGTCTATCCCGCGCCTGCCAACTCATATCGGTCCGACAGCTGAGCTAACCTCGCTCCTCTCCCTGTAAGAGTAGCTACTCACAACGCTTTTTCTTCTTAGGCTCCAGCTTTAGTGACTTCACATCAAGCTCTCTAATTTTTCGTTTACCTGAAACTTGAGGGCCGAAGTCAAGGAGGCGCACAGTCGAATCTTGCAAAAAGACAGCAAGCATTGGTAGACCCAAACGGGAAGGTAGCGCTCGTAGCCCGCAAAAGGAGTTTGTCCTATCTGGTCGCTTAAGGAGATGACGAGCATTTTGCCTAGAGAAGTCTGAGCGCCAGGCAAGAATTGTCTCAGAGGTCTGCGCAAAGAGGGCCACCTCGTCCGTCAAATCCTTTGACGCGACAAGCTCGAGGTTTCTTACCGCCTGTCTAACGGCGAAATGTTGCTCGAAACGCATGTCAAATAAACCGTCTTCCTTAGGAGAATAGAACTGGAGATCGCAGTGTTTTGCGTTGGATTGAGAGGCGATATAGGCCCCTCCTGTGACGCCGATGGCGGTGAAAGACCAAATATAACTTCCTAGTGCTTTTAAGTGCGTGGTTTTAGGTGCGCTATATTGTGCCCCAATTTGCGTGATACAAATAGGTTGAAGTTTTGTATCTTCTTCTCTGATATTTGCAGCGATGACAAAGTCTTGCCCTCCGGATGAGACGGGAAACAGTGAGGCCCGTGGCCCCGTGACCTGGAAGGTTGAGAAGGCTTTGATGTGAGGCGGCGTCTCCTTTGGTGCTTCAATCTGCAGCGCATAGCCTAGAGTCTCACCATTCTCTGAGAGCCCTTTAATGAGAAGGTAGCTTTCATAGGTCCCTTGAAAGGATTTGATGGAGAAGACCTCTTTAATGGGCAGTCCATACTCCACCTCAATTCTCCCTGTTGAGGCCCCCATAAAGGTGAGCAGACGCTCTCTTGTCACGAGGGCCACCCACTCCCTCGCCTCTATCGAGAGAAGAGTGATGTTATGCGGTGAACTCTGCTCTCCTCTCCACGCTAAAGAGGGGTCTCTGCCGCTCCAGCAAGAGATCTCTCCTGATTGCGATTGGGCAATAATGTCACCTCTCTTTGATTGCTCAAGAGAGGTTATTCGTCCCCCTTCACATTCCGCTCTTAGAGTTGGGAAGTGGTGGAGCAGCGTGCCAGCTTGCAAGTCGAAGATAGCAATGGTGCCGTCTAAAAATCCTTTCCAGAGCTGTTTTGGTGCTGCAAAGGTCCAGCATGAGACTGAACTAGAGTAATCCAATGTTGGCTTTGAGGAGAATTGGGTGGGTCGGCCGTCTCGCATATTGTACCACGAATTGTGCTCATAAAACCTTTTATATCCCTCTATCCAGCCGGCCGTGGGCTCCTTTTTTGAGCTCCCTAAGGCGTAGGAGAGCTGCTTGAACTGCTCATTTACGAGGGCCTGCCACTCTTTGCAGACCTGAGCGGCTATCCCGAGATTACGAATCGGAAGAAAATGTAAGATGTGATCAACCATTTCAGTTGGGATGGACGAAAATAAACCAAAATCAGAAGCTCTCTCCTCCATATCTAAATCTCCTATTTTTTGTTTTTTCAATAAAAATGATCGCTCCAGTTTAGATGGGGGCGCATTTTATTGGTAGAAATTTAGGCGTACCAAATGACTATGAAAGAGAAAGAGTGTGTTTGTTTTTTAAATTTGGAAAACAAAGAAAGAGAGCGGCTACGGCTGGAAAAGAAAAGAGGCCCGAAAGGCTAGTTTTTAATAGGAAGGAGAGAGAAAGATGGAGTGTAGCGGGGTCGAACCGCTGACCTCAACAATGCCATTGTTGCGCTCTACCAACTGAGCTAACACCCCATTAGATCGATACCCTAAAATAGCGGGTAGGATGACAAAGAGGCAAGAGGATTCCCGATGGCCGAGCTTCATGTGAAGGTTACACCCAAGGCGAGGCGGCGTGAGATTATTGGATTTGAGGGAGAGTGTCTACTCGTAAAGCTCACCTCTGCCCCAGAGAAGGGGAAGGCCAATAAGGAGCTTGTTCGGCTGCTTGGAGAGTTGCTTGGGATCGCACAATCGAGGATCCAGCTCCTCTCAGGTGCTACCTCTCGCCATAAAAAAGTGGCTATAGAGGGCTTAAGCGATGAGCAAGTGAGGATGAGTCTCAAAAAGATGCCTTAAGATATCCTGGCAAATTACGTTGATGTGTCATAATTGGGTCCAAAGAAGGATAGGGGGGTGTAGCTGTGACGTCGTTTTTTTCTGATGTAAAAGAGGCTCCGCTCGACCCCATCTTTGGGATCACGACTTCATTTAACGCCGATCCGCGCTCCAATAAGGTTAACCTGGGTGTTGGCGTCTACCGGACGGCCAATCTCGAAACGGCCGTTCTGCACACGGTTGTCAAAGCTGAGCTGCTTTTGAGCGAGCTGGGCCCCAGCCGCGAGTACCTCCCCATGGATGGCGATGCGCGCTTTGTGGCACGGATGGCCGAGATTGTCTTTGGGAAGCCGATGGAGGAGATCGATGGGCTGTATGGAACCCAGACCATCGGGGGAACAGGCGGTCTTCGGATTGTTGGAGAGTTTCTGAAAGGAAAGCTCTCCAAGGAGGTTATCTATCTGCCAGACCCGACCTGGGCGAACCACAATGCGATCTTTTCAGCAGCCGGCCTTCGTGTAGAGAAGTACCCTTTTTACGATCCCGCCACCTACTCACTTGCCCACCACGCTCTTCTTGCCGAACTGAACCGCTTGCCGCATGGCAGCGCCGTTCTTTTTCACGCTGCCTGCCACAATCCAACAGGCGTCGATCCAACACTTGCGCAGTGGGAGGAGATTGCAGCTATTGTTAAGGAGCGCTCTCTTCTGACCATCTTTGATAGCGCTTATCAAGGGCTTGGGGATGGGATCGATGAGGATGCTAAGGCCATGCGCCTCTTCCAGCGCCAAGGGTTACAGTTCTTTGCGTGCACATCGAACTCTAAAAACTTTGGCCTCTATGCCGAGCGGATTGGGGCGCTCTTCATCAACACACGGGATGAGCAAGAGGCAGCCAATGTGGGATCACAGGTGCGCACCATCGTTCGGGCTGCCTACTCCAACCCCGCCTGTCACGGAGCGTGGATTATAGAGGCGATTCTCAGCAATAAGCGGCTCCGAGCCGAGTGGCTCGGCGAGCTTAGTGCGATGTGCTCTAGGATCAGCGAGATGCGCGAGGCCTTGGCCGAAGCTTTAACGCAAATGCGTCCAGATCGGAATTTTACAGCTCTTCTCAAGCAGCGCGGCCTC
>JAKBAF010000039.1 GCA_021809305.1 bacterium | reverse complement strand
TCGAGGCGTATGAGCTCCCCATCTGGTCTGAGCTCTATGAGGAGAAGGGCCACCTCCTTATTGAAAACCAGCTCCTCTACGCCGTTCTTCAGATCGACAAGCGCGATGGTAGCCTCAAATTCCAAGTTAAGTGGTTTGATGACCTTACCCAGTTTGATGGAGGCCAGCCTAATGAGGCGATGGTGCGCGCCTGCGATGCCGCCTACGATAAGGCAAAATCTGCCCCCAACTTTCGAGATAGTGGCGCAGGTCCTCGGAAATTCGCCTCTAAATCTCGCCCCAATAACTCTCCAAAAAGTGGTCCATATACTATGCGCGAGGAGCCAAAGCCAGCTACAAGTCCGCTTCAGATCCACCTTGACATCGATAAGACGCGTCTTAGCCATCTAATGACCCTTAAGGCGCTCTTCCGCTCCCAACCAGGAGGGCGGCCTGTCCAGCTCCACTTCCTCTCAAGCTCAACCCCCATCGCCCGCCTCACAATCGATGATCCATGGGGCATTGCTTCCACTCCTGAGCTCCATCAAGCCATCCAAGAGATCGCATCTGTAATATCCATCTCGCCTTAAGTTTTTTTTAACGGCTTCGCCCGTAGTAATTCAGCTAGAAACTGCTTGATGCGCCTGTGCGGCAGCAACAACGCATATGACTCATCCCATCTAACCAGCAAATAGCTGTAGTTAATAAAGCACGATCGAGTTATAATATTTTAAAAATTCTGAGGACTTAAGATGGAAGAGAGTAAGCCCGTTAGTGCAAGCAAACCAGCAAGTACGAGTCGCAATAGGCCAAGGGGTAACCGATCGGGCCGGGAGCAGGCGACCGAGTCGGTTGCAAGCGCTGCATTACGTGGTAGGGCAGAGCCGTCTAGAGGGACGGCCCGGAAGAGGTGGGTGAATGGTTGGCGCGGTGATCCACTCACCATTTGCAACCGTTTGATGGGCCAAGGAAGAAGCCCCTTCTCATCAAGGATTCATCTCATTGCAGATCAGCTGATCCTCTCCTTTAAAAATGCTTGGGCTAGCTTTGCAGTGCGTCAAAAAGTCAATAGCATTAATGAAACTACTTTCCTAGCTAGAAAGGAGGGGGAAAATATTGAGATTGTCCAAACCCTCTCCATATCTGGACAAGCTCTCTTTTGGAAGGCCCATCATCTCACTCTTCTTGCCTTGACACCCCTCTCTATCTCTGCTCGCTTTGGCGGGCCCCGTAAACGCCACTACGAAGCCGGAGATAGAAGCGCTTTTAGGCGTGATATCATGAACAAAGAGGCTGTAAAAGAGATGGCCCTCATAGGTCTCGACGAAGCCATTAATGCCTTAAGTGATTCAACACTAAAAGGCATACCTCTACTAGGCCAGTTGCGCGGCCAGATCGAGGTTCTCAGGGCACTGGTCTCTGAAAATCTAGACCTTGCCATAAGCCATGACCCGACTCCTCTCTCTTTATCTGAACAGTGGGCTCCTTTGATTCGTCGCTGTGAGGCGACACTCTTCTCGCTTGCCCATTTTGATAAGCATCGATTAGCCCTTGGGGGCAAGAGCCAGGTGGATCAATTCGTGGACGTCTACCTCCAGGCGATTGAAGGGTGGAAACAGGACATAGAAGAGATCAGATATCTTTTGAGCTCTTTGGAGGGGAGGCCTCTCTCTCTGATAACCTATCATAGAATTCATTGCCGAATAGTGGTTGAGATAAGCGCTCAAAATATGATGCGGTCAAAGCAAGTGAGTCGCTTAATTGAAGAGATTCAACGCCAAGACATATCACCTCGCGTAGTAGCCGACCTGGAGGGGCTGTCTTGGAGAGTGGAGTCCTATAATGAAACTATTCTTTCGATAATCGCTGATCTCGAACGTCTTTGGCCCTCTCTTCTTATAGAATTAGGAACGTGGGAGGCGGAGGATATCCTTTCAACAAGCCGAACCTTTCTTGAAGGGTGGGAAGCTGGAGAAGAGAACTTTCGCGTCGTCGTCACGACACGGCTTGCGAATAGCCTAGCAAAGGGTGCATCCTTCGAAGAGTACTATAAAGAAGCCAGCCTTCTATTTAAGTTATGGAGCGAGATTAAGAAGGAGATGGAGGCTATCATTGCGCAATTAGGCGGAGAAGGGGAGCCCAGTTTGCGACGAGCGGGTGTGCAGCAACTTGCTTTTCTGCTATTCGATATCATTGCGGTTGCTCGTGGCGTCGTAGCAAATAGCCCTGAGCTCGGGTGTGATCGACTGCTCGAGAGCGAGCAAGTGGTCAAGAAAAGTGAGAGGGCGTATGTCGAGGCCCTACACAACTTTACAGGCCTCTGTCAGCTTATCTACCAGGCGGTTCTGCATAGTCTACAAGAGCCCATTCTTCCCCATCTCGAAGAGAAGGGGGCTGATTCGAACGCGGTAACCCCCCGACGTCGTCTCGCCAATGAGCGGCGACGCACGGCGCGAATGAATAGATTGAACGATCGTCCTAGTAAGGGCGCGGTTGAGAAGGAAGAGAGAGAGAAGGAGGTAGAAGAGGCTCCCAGAGGCTCGCACGCCCCAGCCACATCTCTCCCCCTAATGGCCAGCCTAACTGAGGAGATAGCCTCTCAGCCCTCGACCCTCTCTTTCTCAAGGGTAGGACTGCTTACCTCACTTGTTGGAGAGCTAAAGAACCTCTCCTCTCACTCTCTCCAAATACAGGGCAACGATGAGCAGGGATGGCGCAAAGAGCACCTTTATTTTGGTCATTTGAAGTTTGTCTATAGCTTGCATGGCCTTATCCACACGCTGGAGCGCATCGGCTCAAACAGCTCGCCCTCCTACGATGAGGCCTTCCACTTACTTGATTGGCAGAGGCGCCTCTTCGAGGGGTTGGCAGAGCTCTCCTCTGCTATACTTCCTATCTACGACCCAGATCAGCACGTCACGGCTCATATCTATCCTCGCATTGGTGGGCGCCCGATTTACGGCCACCATCTTGCGCTCGATTTTGCCCCCCTCTCCCACCTTGTGGAAAGCGATGAGGTTCCCCTTCACTGGAGAGAGCCTCTCTCGCGCTTCCTCTCTGTTGCGGGGTGCCTTGATCGCTCAAATGAGATCCTCAATTATCGTGGAGTATTGAAAGAGCAGCTTAGCCTCCGCCCGGATGCTGCCACGCCTGAGCTCCTGCTCTTTGTTGAGAGACTTGAAAGCGCTTATCAGAAAGGAGACGCAGCAGAAATCAATGAGAGCGTGGAGAGGCTCTTTTCTTACTACCTGCTTCCGGGCCTCTCGGGCGCGCTCTCCTTCTATCGCTGCCTCCAAAGCAATAATGAGTTCACTCGATTTGAACTTTCAGGTCTTGCCCACCAGGCGCTCTCTTTGGAGGAGGAGGTAATGGCTGCAAATCTCTCATTGCCAGAAGAAGCCTACCCCGGATCACCCGCTTTGGATGAGGGTGAGATTCCACCGCTGGTGGCTGAAAATTCACCTATTAACTCCATTGAAGAGGCAAGAGTTGCGTGTCTATCCATAAGCCGCCTCTTGCAGGTGATCATCCATCTACCTGTTTGCGGAGAGGATTCGGATGAGGAGCGGCGACTGGAAAGGCGAAACGCCGTGCTCTCAGATCTTATTCACGATCTACGCCTTACTATTTCACAGCTCGATTCAAAGAGGAAAGGCTCGCACACACTCCTACACGATGGGCTTGCCTCTTTGCATAGCGCCCTGCGTGCCCTCAAACGGCTCCATCTCGCAGCGCTCGTGCACCTCGATTTGAGAATTGAGGGGTGCCACCTTGTCGATGCCCCAGCGCCTGGTGGTTCACGCTCTCTCTTCTTTAGCGACAACATTGTCCTGCTTAACCACTGCTTGCGAAACTCTCAGTCGTACATGGCAGAGGGTGGGGGCTCTTTCGATCAGCTAGCCCGAGTGCCAGACCTTGATCGCCCTTCTTTTAGCTGGCTAATTAGTGGGCGCAGAGTGCTTGGTAACTTTGTTCACCACGTCCTGGCGCCCCAAGGAAGAGAGCTCACGCCTTTTGCTAAGAGTCTTGCGGGGCTCTTTAGGCTCGCCGAAGAGGAGAGTCACCTACTAGATGTTGAAGAGGGGTGGTCGAAAGTTGAAGGGGGGGAAGAACTCGTTCGGGCAAAGCACAATGCAAATAAAGAGAGCTGTCTTGCCGAGGTTTATGAAAGCTACCTCTTTCGATCTATTGAACAACTCCAGCAGATCGCGCGGTTAGCCTTCCCTTTTGTAAACGAAAGAGTTGGAATCATTTGATCTCTATCAAACCTCCTTCTCACCCGAAGGTGCCTCCATATGCTCGTTTTCCGAGAGATTCAGGAGATACTGTAAAACATCGCCATAATTGTCTGCCATTTTCTCCCTATCGATGGCGACTCTCCATTCATGGATAAACCGATCCTTGAAGCCAGGTGAAAGCCGGTTTTTGAGCTCCGACCAGAGGAGGACAACACTTGTTACAAGATCCTTGCCTTGGCGTGTGAGGTAGAGGACTATGTGACGCACAAGATCTTCAAACTCATCGAGCGAGTTGGCATCGGCATAGAACTTGGCAATAGATCGGTTAAAGAGCGTCGTGAGGTGCCCGCACTCCTCTATGAGGAGGGCTTTTAGCGGGTCATAAGAATAGAGAATCCTGCGATGGAGACTCTTGAGGAACGTTAGGTTGATAGGGGCAATGGGAGATTGGCTGAGGCGCTCTAGTATATCGATACTTCGCTTCAGCTTATTTCGCTCTCTGCACTCTACCTGGAGACTCCCAACAAGAAGGGTATACTCATCACATACAGTGGAGAGGGAGGCGCTCTCATTACGCTGAAGCGCCTCTTTAACCGCAGGATACTGGAGTAGCCTCTCCCACTCGGCAAAGGCGGTCTCTGCAATCTGGTCTCTCTCTTCCCTCCCCACTGTAGTGGATTCATAGCATCTTGTCTTAAGGAGCCCCATATCGAGAAGGGCAATTGCGAGGTGAGGTGCCTCAGCCGCTTCTTGCGTATCAGATGAGATCGCGCGGTAGTAGTGAGCCTCTATTGCTGCGATACGAGAGAGCTCTTCTTCAGGGAGTAGCCTTCGGGTCTCCTCTGATAAGCAGAGTTCAGCCTCCATAAAAGCTTGATGTCCGGCGAGCCGCCCGAGTACCTTTCCGAGGATGTCTTCCTCTACCCCCGCCTCTTTGCCACTTAGATAGAGGTCAATAAGTCGCCTTGGAGTGTCAGCAGGATCAATCCCTCTTCCAAAAGGCAGAAGTAGGTTGAGCGCCAGGTGGATTCTTAAGGGAGTTGGGGACCTAATGAACTCATCGAGTAGGTATTGAGTTGACCGAACGGCCTGGCTGACCGCATCACTTCGAATTTGCTCATCGATCCCATGGCAGGGTAGGTGGCCTAATATGATGCAGCCCTCGTAGAGTCCCTGGTCCCATAACGCCCCTTCCGGTGCTTGGTAACTTGGCTCCCACATTTTTAAGAGAGCTGTCCAACGCTTAACTGCACGCGCCTCAGCGGATAGTGATGTGCTCCTCTCTTGGGCATCCTCAAAGGGAAGGCCGGCCATCTTTTGCGCACGCAAAAGTTCAATGGAGGCCTGGAAAGCGGCAACCGAGCCCTCCTCGCGCGCGGCTGTTAGTAGCAGCTCGGGTCTAACCTTCGGCTCTCGAAAGTTGAGCGCCAGGTTTGTAAGAAAGGTAATCTGTCCAAGGTATCTAGAGAGATAGGGCGATTGAATAAGGGCTAGCAAGAGTGTTTCTCCTGCAGAGGCAATAAATTGCTGGAACCCCTGCGCTGTCTCTCGCGTGATAGGTGTTCCGAAGAGAGAGGGAAAGAGATGGACAGCTGAGTCACAGGACTGCCCCTCGTTCTCATCCACAAGGAGAAGCTCTGCTTGGAAGGTTGTGGCCTTTACGAGAAAGATAAGTGATTCGTGATCTATGCATTTGAGAATGTGCAAGATGCGTCTGTTAGAGGCGTGTGCCTTGTCAAAAGAGAGGGCAGTGCGTGCCCACGCTCTTTGCTCTTTTTCGCTCGTACCTATGCGATTATACAGTGCCTTATAGATCGCATAGAGACTGGCTGCTAGCACGAGATTACACGCCCTCGGTGGGTTTTCATCTGCTAGCGCCATGAGCTCCGTATGGCCCAAGCAGAGGTCTGGCATCGACCCTGACCAAATGCATGTTCCAATCTTCCACTGCTGCAGGTGGTTCATCTGCTGCGTGTTCAGAGCGTAGCGATATCCTCGAGACTCCTCTTTAAAGAGCGAGAGCAGCAGCTGTTGAGAGTGTAGGAGTCCTCTGCCGTTCACGCTGGCATCGCACTCACTTGCTGAAAACTGATCGAGCGCACCCATCCAAAGAAAAAGGAGGTTGACAGCATCTGATGTGTAAAGGGCAGCTTTCAAGAGAGGCTCCTCATCTCTCCGGCTGAAGAGAGAGCCAAGTCCGATGACAATATGGCAAATATTCGCCTTTTCTAACTCAGTGCTAGGGGAGGAAAAGAGCTCGAGTAGCCGCTTCAGGGTGTTGATGAACTTATCCGCAGAGCAGCTCTCTCCTTCCCCCTTGAATTGCGAAAATAACGCTTCCCAGAATGGCTCGCCAAAGCAGGTCACACGAGAATTGTTGCAGAACTGTACTAAGGGTTCCCAGTTGCCCCAATAGGCCCACATTGCGGTAACCTGATTGGAAAGTTTTTTGTGAAAAGCTGTCTCGCGTCTTATCACCAGAAGCAATGAGACCACCTCCTCACTTGCGCGCCTATCGATCAGGTAGGTCGCTAGCTCTTCCCCACACGCGCGAAGGAGGCCTTTTGCGGGCTCACTCCTTTGGAGCGAGCGGTGGTGGTAGACCGTGCCGAAGAAGCTGACAATCTGCGATAGCTCAACTGAACTGTCCGAATCGATGGCTCCTTTGATGAGCCAGGCAGCCTCCTGTGCAAGAGAGAGAGCCTCAGGATAATCTGGCGATGAGGTGCCATTTAGTTTGCCCAGGAAGGCCCTCTTTGCTTCATTGAGGGTGACGGTTGTAAAAGAGGGGCAGGGTGCGATCTCAGGGGCGGGCTTCTTTTGTTTAACGCGCTTCTTAGTCCGCCTTATGGCTCGTGGTGGAAGAGGGAGAGAGCCCTCCTCGGGTAGTTCTTTATTGATCGTATTGTTTTTTACTCTTATCAACCTCTTTTGAACAGCAAGCTCTCGGACAGCAGCGAGCTCCTCACTCTCCTCGTTTGAATAGCCGGTAAGAAGACCTTCCAAGAACGGTGCGCACTGCTTAGCGTAGCCCTTCGTTGCTTTCGGCATTGCCTCTAATGTGAGAAGCAAAAGAGGAAGCTGCCAGCAGAGATCTGGCGAATATGGGGAGAGGGCGGGACCTTCTGAGGATTGGATTTCGAGCAGACGCTGACCTTGTGCGGGTGTGAGAGGCGTTCCTGATTGAAGCGCATGGAGAAGGCCTATTCCGATGGCTTGCTTCTCCCGGTTATTAGCTTTTTTCAGCAAGCTCTCATCGATGGCCAAGGCTACAGCTGCGCTGCGCTCGTTAGAGGATGGGCTGTGCAGCCCGTCGCGCAGCGATGTGGTTATGGCCGCATTGACCTCCTTGTCGCTTTTCATACCCTGAATCAGTTGGCGATGGCGGTAGATTTCAGAGCAGCTCTCAAGCTGGCCTGTTTTTAGGAGGGCGCTAAGGTAGCGAGTGCTCCTCAGCCCCTTTCGGGCGGCCCACTTACTGAGGGTTCGCTCGATCTTGTTTCTGCCCGGACGTTCGATCTTGTTGAGGGCGGTTTGAATATGGATGAGCACTATGGGGAGGCGATTACCCTCCAACTTGTCTTCCTCTTTGTTTAATAGCGCTGCAACTTCCTTTAGGGCCAGAAGAGCCACCTCTTGCGGAAGGTGCGCTGCAAGGAGGCTAAGAGAGGCGGCATAGCTTTCTAGATCAAGAGCTCTTAGCCGATCGAGGAGGGGCTCATAGGAGGTCAGATAGCGCAGGCAAGAGCTGATCACCTCCGCCTCGACATGGCAAAGCGTGAGCGCAATCACATGATCGCAGAGCCAGGGCTGGAGCTCTTTGACGTTGATAAGGGGTGTGCGCCTTATGTTGTTGAAGAGAGAGCGCCGCTCACTTAGTGGGAGGGACGTGGTTTGCGCTAGCGCACACGCTGCCATTTTTTGCACATCAGAAGATCTAAGAAGAGGGGAGCGGCGCGTCTTCAGTGATGAGAGAATTAGGGAGAGCGTTGTGAGTCCGGACTCTCCGCATCTCTGAAGCTCGGAGAGTGCACCGCATCCTGCCTGCGCAGGATCGAAGTTGGGGATAAAGATTATGGGTAGATCAAGTGAAGCGGAGATAACGAAGATATCCCAAGCTAATGAGGGCTGCTTGGCATCGACAAGCCCTTCCATAAGTGCGCCAAGAAGTGCGCCAAGATGCCAGCAGGTCGCTCCACC
>JAKBAF010000038.1 GCA_021809305.1 bacterium | reverse complement strand
GCACGCAATTATTGCTTGATAGATCTGAGCTGCTATTTTTCTGTGAGGATTTTCTATTATGACACAAATTCTACCTCATTTTTGCAAAAATCGCGGAAGCGATGAAAGTGCTGGCAGCCCCGTGTGCAGCGGTAAGGCCGGTAGGTCTGCCGCGGAACGCGGGGTAGAGGGTTTAGGTTCACCTAAGCTGCGGTAGCTGCGACAGATACGAGTGCTATCCAAGAACAAATCGTTCGTCATATTTCAGGCCGTGTAGTTGCAAATATTTAATATACTCTTCTTCAAATGACATAGTCTTGTGGTAATGTTCCTGATTTTGGATGTACTTTTGCACAGATTCCACAGAGGAATAGCTAACGGAAAAAGAGCCATAACCCTCTTGCCATGCAAACCCATCAAGGCATAGAAAATTTTTATTGATCCACAAAGACGAAGAGGCTTTGATATCTCTAACGAAATGAGAGAACTTATCGGGGTTAGACATCTCTATTAATAAATGAATATGATCTGGCATCCCTCCAATTTCGAGAAGTTTTGCCTTGTGATCTTTGGCAATCGCCCCCATATAGGGGTAGAGGCGAGATTGAATGTCGGGTGAGATTAGCGAGCGCCGTTGTTTAGTTGACCAAATGAAATGGAAATAATGAACTCTGTAAGAATGCGTCATAATTTGTGTCGTCGCTTCCGCGACTCCGGTTTTGTGGCTGGCCTTACCCCACGTTACGCTGCAGGCCTACCGGCCTTGCGCTGCACGCGGGGCTATCCACGATCATCGCTTCTGCGATTTTGGAATTTAATCCCATAGGACATCAAACACCAAGGTGGAAACATAGCAAAGCGTTCATTAGGGGAGCACCTTTTTTATTGCCACTGAGGCAGGTCTTCACACCCTCCCTTGAATCTTTCTAATCTTTAGGCAGAGCCTTCAGGAGAATCGCTGAATAGGGGGCCATTTGATAAGGCTGCTCCTGAGAGATGGCCTGCGCTTCCTCCACTTCCGTGAAATCACCAGGTGGTGCAAGCGAGGTATCGATAATGCCGCACCAGAGAAGGTTCTCTTCGGGAAGGGGCAGGGTAACAGATACCGCTTCGTGGCCTGCGTTGAAGGCGATATAGAGGTCCGCTTCTCCTTGCTCGTTATGAAGGGTGTAGGCAAGGAAGTGCGAATCAATTGACCAGTCGGGATTGTTAGGTTCCACCCCGTGCCAGATGATTTGACCTTCATCGAGGAATTTCGTTTGACGCAATAGGGGCTCTCGCAGACGAAAGTGGATGAGTCCTTTGCAAAAGCGAAAGAAGGTGAGATCTTGTGCCTTTTGGCTCCATTGGAACCAGTTAAGCGGGTTATCCTGGCACCAGGTATTGTTGTTTCCCCCTTTAGTATGGCCGTATTCATCGCCCATTAGCATCATCGGAATACCCTGAGAGACCATAAGGGTAAGGAAGAGGTTGCGCATCTGGCGCGCTCGCAGAGCCAGGATGGCAGCGTCTTTGGTCTCTCCTTCTGCGCCGCAGTTCCAGCTTTCATTTTCGTTAAGGCCATCACGGTTCTCTTCTCCATTGGCAAGATTGTGCTTGCTGTTATAGGAGACAAGGTCTCGCAGAGTGAAACCATCGTGGGCAGTAATAAAATTTACACTTGATAATGGGGTTTTGGCGTAGCCATAGAGGTCTTGTGAGCCGCAAAGGCGTGTTGCAAAATAGCCTACTTCCCCATCTGCGCCCTTAATGAAACGGCGTACAGTATCGCGGAATTTACCATTCCAGTCGGACCAAGGGCCAAATGAGGGGAAGAGACCCACTTGGTAGAGACCAACCGCATCCCACGCCTCTGCAATCAATCTTGTCCCAGCAAGGAGGGGATCCTTAGAGATCGCCTCTATAAGAGGAGGAGAGGGAAGCGGTGCGCCCGATTCACTCCGGGTAAAAATTGAGGCCAGATCGAAGCGAAAGCCATCGACATGCATCTCCTCGACCCAGTAGCGCAGAGAATCGATAATAAGACCAATGACAACAGGGTGGTTGGAATTGACCGTGTTGCCACAGCCGGTGTAGTTAGCGAAGTGGCCGTGAGCGTCCTTCATATAGTATACGGATGGCGCAAATCCGCGATAGGAGAGAGAGGGGCCATTTAGACAGTCCTCTCCTATGTGGTTGTAGACCACATCGAGTATGACCTCAATCCCTGCCTTGTGTAGCTCACGCACCATCGTCTTGAATTCAAGGATCGCTCTTACTGTTTGTGGGTCATGGCCATCACGTGTCGCATAGCGGGTCATAGGGGTGAAGAAGTTGAGGGTCGAGTAGCCCCAGTATTGGTAGAGCTCCTTTTGTGTGGTAGGGTTGATCTTTTTATAGGAGCACTCGTCGAACTCGTGTATCGGCATGAGCTCCACTGCATTGATCCCAAGCTCTTTTAAATAGTCAATTTTCTCCACAATCCCCAAGAAGCAGCCCTGCGCTTTAACCTGCGAGGAGGGGTCCACAGTAAAGCTGCGCACATGCATTTCATAGAGGATAAGATCGGAGGCAGGCAGGCGGAGGGGTCTATCTCCTTCCCAGTCAAAGGGCGCTTGAGGATCTGCTACGGCTCGTGGGTTATACCCCCCCTTGCGTCTGCCCCATTTCAAGTGGCTGTGGATCCCCTTAGCATAGGGATCGAGCAGCTCCTGAGAGGCGGTGTAGAAGAGGCCATCCTCTGGCCGAGAGGGGCCCTCGGCTCGGTAGCCATAGACGACATGGCGCGGGAGATCGCGGATTGCAATATGCCAAATGTCTCCTGTCCGATTTACTTTAGGATCTAATGCAATTGCAACTAAAGGTTCACGTGACTCAGTAGCGTAGAGGGTAATGGTTATGCGATCTGCCTCCTTGGAGAAGATCGAGAAGTTAAGCCAGTCACCAAGGCGTGTTGCCCCTAAAGGGTAGGCTACCCCTTCGCTTGTGGGATAGTGAGATTCTCTAGGAAGTTGTTTTTTTGGCATCGTTTGCGCCCCCTCCTTTCTTTTAATTTGCTCAATCGCTCTCGTCTAGCGAAATTTGCTGGAGAGGAAAGGAGGGGAATTTTAGAGTAGTTTGAGAGGTATGTGAGTTGCGAAAGAGCACGGTCCTCCATCGGAAATTCATGCCCCCAATTCATGTCTTAGATCAGGAGTATTGATATGTCTAAAGAAAATGCCCAGATGAACCTTAAAGAGTTTGGCAAAGAGCTGGGACTTGAAGGGCTTGAGTTCGACGAAAATAATACGTGTATTTTAGGAATCGATGATCAGTTTTCGATGCACCTTACGTATGAGCCAAATTCCGACCGCCTCTATATTTACTCTCCGCTGCTAGATGGGCTTCCAAAAGATGATAAGACACTCCTAAAGCTCTGCCTTCGTCTTCTCGAAGGGGGAATGCTTGGAGGCCAGATGGCAGGTGGTGGTGTAGGGATCGCTGTCAAGGAAGAGCTTGTCCTCATGCACTGCACAATTGATATGGCCCATGCTACAGCCCAGTCACTGCGCGCCTTTGCAGCTCTCTATGTTGAGACGGTCGAGAAGTGGCGTCTCATCTGTAAGGCTATTAGTGAAGGCAGAGAGCCTGATGTTGACCTCACCCCTGGAGCGCCAGCTAATCGTCCCAAGAAGGATGAGATGCCAAAGCCTGGCCAAGGGATGTTCATTAGTCGGGGTTAATCTAATCTAAATGAGGAGAGTTCGATGAGCAAAATTATTATCCTAGGCCACTTAGGGAACGATCCCGAAGAGCGTCTTACACCGTCTGGCCAAAAGGTGATCTCCTTTCGCCTAGCAGAGAAGTCTCGTCGCGGAGGGGAAGAGGAGACCATCTGGTATCGGATCTCAGTTTGGGGTGACCGCTCCAAGAATGTGATCTCCTACTTGAAGAAGGGAAGTGCTGCCATGGTCACAGGTGATCTGCATAAGCCGAGAATTTATGAAGATCGCGACAAACAGTCTCAAGTCTCAATCGATGTGACGGCTAATAGCGTTGACTTTATCCCTGTTGGCAAAGGGGAGAGGGGAGGAGAGGGGCAGCCAAGCCAGCACTCGATCCATCCTACTCAACTTGGTGCTCAGATGGGCGCTCAATATGCAGGAGCAGGATCGCGTGGAGCCTCTCTTGACCCTGTTGGATCTGTGAGCCCCTATGGTGATTTTGGTGACTCACTTTTGGATGAGAGCCTTCCTTTCTAGTAGATCTTAAGCAGGAGGTTCACTAAATGGTCTCAATTGCATCAAGTAAAGAGTTCGAAGGGCGAAAGGCTGCAGATGCTCTCTTTATTCCTTGCTGGCAAGGCGCGGAGGGCGGCTCTCCAGCTGTTGCGATCGATTCGCTGATCTCCCTGCTTGGACCCATCCTTGCCCTGGGCGACTTTAAGGGAAAAGAGGGTGAGGTGCTCTTCGTTTATCTGGGCGATCAGAGCGAGCCAAGGGCTGTGCTTCTCGGACTTGGGCCAGAAGAGGAGCTCTCGGCAGACTCTCTTCGTATCGCTTATGCGGCAGCTATGAAGCGCGCACCTCGGCTTAAAATCCGCAGCCTCAATGTGCTCTTTCCCAAGCAGCGAGCGCTCTCGCAAGAGGTGGTTGTTCGCGGTGTGCTGGATGGCCTTCTTCTTGCCAACTACTCTTTCGATGCTTTGAGGGCGCATACCCTTAAAAGCGAGCCCACCTCTCTTGTTGAGAAGATCACCCTCATCGGTCTTCCTGCGAAGTTGATGCCACTTGTCAGAAAACTTCAGATTATTGAAGAGGGGGTCACGAAAGCTCGAGATCTCGTCAATGGCAATGCGGATGATGTAACGCCTGACCACCTTGCTCTCGTGGCCAAGAGCCTTGCCAAAGAGCATAAGTCTCTAAAGGCGACCATATTCGATAAGAAGCGGATCGAGAAAGAGGGGATGGGTCTGCTCCTCGCAGTGGGTCAGGGAGCATGTGGGCGAGAGCCTGCCTTTATCCTGCTTGAATACCACGGCAATCCCGGCTCTAAAGATCACACTGTTATCATCGGCAAGGGAATCACCTTTGACACAGGTGGCCTCGATATTAAGACAGCCTCCGGTATGGAGACGATGAAGACCGATATGTCGGGTGCGGCTGCTTGCCTAAACGCACTTGGGACAATTGCTGCCCTTGGGCTTAAGGTGAACGCTACGGCCATTGTGGCTGCTGCCGAGAACAGTATCGGCTCGCGAGCCTACAAGCCAGGTGATGTCTACACGGGATACTCAGGAAAGACCGTTGAGATTGTCAATACAGATGCTGAAGGGCGTCTTACCCTCGCCGATGCACTTGCCTATGCTGTGGCAAAGCTTAAGCCCTCGCGGCTAATCGACCTCGCCACCCTAACAGGGGCCATTGTTGTCGCACTCGGTGAGGAGATCGCTGGACTGATGTCCTCCGATCGTGAGCTTACCGACCTTCTTCTAGCATCTGCGCAAGAGACAGGGGAGTCACTCTGGCCCATGCCTCTTCCCAAGAGCTACAAAAAGGGGCTCAAATCTCATATAGCCGACATCAAGAACTGTGGCAGCCGCGCAGGCAGTGCCCTCACAGCCGGCCTCTTTCTTCAAGAGTTCACCGGCAATCTCCCATGGGCCCACATCGACATTGCAGGTGTTGCCTATCCAGATAAGCCAGTTGGCCTCCATCCAACAAGGGCGACAGGTTTTGGCGTAAGACTTCTTGTGGACCTCTTTGAGCGCCTTCAGGAAGCGGGCTAGCCCCGCTTCCCTTAACGGGAGAGCGACCCTCTTAGAGAGCTACCTCCCAAAAGAGGGGTGGTGCATCAATGCCCTCCTGCCTGGCGAATCTGCGATACGCAAGATCAATCCTACTGAGTTCAAAGCGTGGACCGGGGTCACCTATCTCCCCTATCTTATTGCAGAAAACAGCGCCACCTTCTTTTTCGCTTGCAAGTGTTGTCGCAGAGGAGAGGCGCAGGGCCACTTCGTAGGTGAGCGCCAGTGGCTTGCCTGCTGGCATTCGGCCGAGCTTGCCGATACCACAACACCCGGCGTCTATCTGCAGTACATCGACCCCTCTCTTGGCCTTGGCCTCTTTGCCTTAAACCCCCTCCCCAAAGGCGCCCTTATCGGTGCCTATTCCGGCATTCTCCGCCGCCGGCCTCTCTTTCGCAGAGCATTCAATGACTTCGCCTTTCGCTACCCCTCTGGTCTCATCCCCCTCTTTCGGCCCCTCATTATCGATGCTGAGCACTACGGCAATGAGCTCCGCTTTGCCAACCATAGCGATGATCCCAATATGGAGGGGCTTGGCCTCCTCCACGGCCCTCTTGTCGATATCGCCTTCCTTACCTCCCGCCCCGTAGCCGCCGGTGAGCAGCTCACCTATGACTACGGCCCCGATTTCTGGCGCTCACGCCGCTCCTTCAAGCACGTGATCTGATTCCAGTCGTGAAGAGGCTATTACAAAATTCACCATTCAATTAGATTGGCTGACTTATCGCTGTCTCAAATAGGGGAGATAGCGGTTGTCGGACCCCTTCAAGACCTATTTAGAAGAGAGTTGTATGGAAGGCCAGGAGAGAATCGAGGAAAGAAGCAGATATGGTAGCGGAACGTATTCGGGTGAGAGCTATCGCTCAGGTAGCCACATAGACAAGCGAACTCGGGATGTTTTTGCCTCCTCATTGAGTGTTAACTACGAAACATTAACGATAGGGCGAAAATTAGGTAGTGGAGGCTTTGGAACGGTCTACCAAGGAAAGTACGGCCATGAAGAGGTCGCGATTAAGAAAATCCATCAGATAGACCCGGCCAGTGTTGATGAATTTCGACGCGAAGCAGAACTCATGGCGGGGATACACCACCCACGAGTGGTGCATCTTTATGGAATCTGCTTGGAAGATCCCAATTATGCACTCGTTCTTGAGTACATGCCAGGAGGCTCTCTTGAGGCCCTTTTGAAGAGCTCCGCTGAGATCTCCTGGAATAGCCGCTATCGAATAGCTTTTGATGTCGGCTCTGGTTTGGCTTTCTTGCACGAAATTGGGATTGTGCATTGCGATTTAAAGAGCTTGAATGTCCTGCTCGATGATCAGGGACGCGCAAAATTGTGCGATTTTGGGCTGTCCCGAACCAAAAGTGAAAATTCCACTTATGGGAGTTGGCAGATGGCGACTTTGGGCTGGACGGCACCAGAACTACTGGATGGTGATGTGCACAATACTAAAGAGGCCGATGTCTATGCTTATGGAGTCATCTTATGGGAGATCGCCTCCCGCCTTGCTCCTTTTAAAGGGCTAACCCCTGCAGCAGTGGTAAGGCGGCTAATTGAAGGGCAGCGCGACCCGATTAGCGAAGAGACGCCACCCCCACTGGCCGATTTAATACAGCGGTGCTGGAGTCGCTCACCGAATGATCGGCCAAAGATTGCGGAAGCGCTCGACTTTCTGGAAAAGCATCCCTTCGGCTCAGAAGAGCCACCACGACCTCGAGCGGAGCCATTAGAGCGACATCATCCTTTGCCCAAGGCGATTGAATACCCAAGGGCGTATTCGAGTGTAAATTCAGAGCAGGGGGTTCTCTATATAATTCCTGTCCTGCAGCCTTCTCAACCAGAGAAGCCTCTACAGTATTATGGACCGCCAAGGGACAGAGAAGATCCCTATCCCTATGCACCGGCGCCCTATCCACCAGGATATCCGGATCCACTGCCAACACCTCCACTTTACTCACCGCAACCGGCGCCCTATCCCTATCTGCCGCCGTCTATCAATCGCGACCGCAAATCCTCGCGCGGTCTGCCGGCACAACTAGCTCCTTATCCCTATGCACCGGCGCCCTATTCACCAGGATATCCGGATTCACTGCCAACACCTCCACTTTACCCACCGCAACCGGCGCCCTATCCCTATCTGCCGCCGTCTATCGACCGCGACCGCAAATCCTCGCGTGGTCTGCCGGTACCTCCGCCTCCGTCTTATTCAAGCTATGACAATCCCTATCCGCCGCCTATCGACTGCGACCGCAAGGATATGCGCAGTGTGCCAGTACCTATAGATTACCTCCCAAATGGATATGAGAGAGAAGAAAGTAGGAGAGAGAGGTATGAGAGAATCTCTAAAAAACTTGAATGCTCAACCTTTGTTAGAGGTCTAGAAATTGGAGTTTTCGAGGGCAAGATAGATGGCAGGAAAATAGAGAATACGGAAGAACAATGGGTTCTCAAAAAGATGGCCCACGCGTCCTTTACCAAACTCTCACTTGTGGGATGGCAAGGCGCCACAGATGCCCTCCTGCTACCCATTTTAAAGAACTCTCCAGAGCTTAGCGAGCTTGATCTAAGCAATTGCCCTAGGATCACTTCAGCTACCGTTAAAGCTCTGGAAAATTGCCCGAAGCTCCACACCCTGACTCTTAACGGCTTGCCGCAGCTGACTGACTTCCCCTACATCAATGTGAAGTTA
>JAKBAF010000037.1 GCA_021809305.1 bacterium | reverse complement strand
GCTTAACCTCCTTTAATGATCGAGGTGCTACGCCCTCGAGCAGGAGTTTGAGCCCCCCTCCGCTTGCCCCAAGCTCCCCCGCCACGCAGACAAGATCTCCAGGACGCGCACCTGATCGGAATTTCACACGCTCTTGCGCGACACGGCCAATAACGCAGCAGTCAAGGACAATGGGGCCCGTTGAGCGGGTGGTATTTCCTCCGAGGAGGGCTAGACCTGACTCGGAGGCAAGCCCCTTGAAACCAGCAAAAAACTCATCACACCACTCCACATCAAGATCGCCTGGGAGAGCAAGGGAGAGGTAGCCGCTATGGGGCACTCCGCCCATCGCTGCAATATCGCTGAGCGAGGCAGCCAGTAATTTGTAGCCAAGATCGCGCGCCGAGGTGGCATCCCGTAAGAAATGGACCCCCTCCATCATCATGTCAATTGTCACAAGCTGATAGGAGCCATCGGGAAGGCGGGTCACCGAACAGTCATCCCCGATTCCGCAGATGACATCTTGCGGGAGAGGGCCCTCCCTCGATGTGCAGCGGTCAATCAAACCAAACTCGCCAAGCTGGCCCAGCTTCATGAGGCGGTGGCCGCTCGCTCGCGTGTGATCTCCCCATACTTCTTGCCAACGAAGGAGACGCTTCGCATCCAGAGAAGACCAATTGCAATCACAATTACCCCAGCAATCGGTGCGCCCGCTGCCACGGTCGGAACAAAAATAAGTAGGATGTGTTGTACAAGAGCACCGCCTGCCCTCCCAGCATGGACGCCAATCCCATCAATTATCGCCTTACCCTGAATCTTCGTACTCTGGTCAAGCGGAACAAAGGCTAGCTCCTTTGTAGGATCGACAAGGCAGGTCTTCGCCACCCGGCAGAGGCAGTTGTGAACACCTCCTAAAAAGACGGCAACCGCAAGAGGGCTTGCCCCTGAGAAGAGGGAGGCGACCTGGCGCATGATGGGGGCTTCCGGGAAGACCACAAAGAGGTAGAAGGCCACACTTGTTGCGAGGAGAATCACCGGTCCAATGATGGCGGCTACCCTCCAGCCTAAACGGTTGATCAGACCTCCTGACAAGAGCGCACTAACAGCCACTGAGAGAATATTCGCCCAGACAACAACGGATCCTGTAAAGGCATTAAAATCTCCAGGATCTGGAAAATAGATACGAAGTCGATCTTTCCACATAATCTCAGCTAAACTAAAGGCCGTGTACTCAGCAGCGACAATGAACCCAAGTGAGAGAAGGTAGGGCGATCGGCTTAGACAGCGAAGAGCCTCTTTCACAGAAAAATTCCAACTACGCCGAGCCCCCTCTTGACCTCCATCAACAAGCTCCCTTGGAGAGTGGCGCTCTAGGTAGCGGAAGACAAACATGGCTAATAGTCCCACTCCAATTACAACGAGCATCATCGCCGTAATGGATCGATGCCACGGATCGACCCCTGTGCCAATATTTTGAACCCAGTGCCACTTAGGAAAGAAACGGTTGATGCTCCCCCCTGCAATTCCAGCTAAGCTTGTCGCTAAAACAAGCGGCCCATAGAAGCGCTGCGCTTGCGAAAATCTCACCTTGGCATTGACAAAGCCCCAGAAAAGAACCGCCAATACTGAGACCTTCCAAAGCTCTGAGGCGACGTAAAAGAGGCTAAGTGGCCAATGGCGTATGATTGCGATAAAGCCTGAAAGGCGAGGTGAGAGGTGGCTTTGCATCCAAATGACAGCCCCTTTTGGCTCAAGCTGCTCACGCAAGGGGTAGAGGACGTAGGTAAAAAGGGCAAAGAAGATGAGAAATCCCATCACCGTTGCATAGAAGACCTGTCCTTCTGTTAGACGTCGACAGAGACGGCTTAAGAGATAGGTCATCACGAGAGCGGCTGGTGCCAACCCCCAAAGCTGGACAAATGGGATCGCCTCAGCTCCAGCATCTGGCGCCAGGACGAGGAGGCTGTACTTGAGGTTGCGCAAGATGTGGTAATTGATCCCGAGCAGAAGAGTCACCACAAAGATTGGCAGATACTGACGCAGCTCTTGACGATGGATGGGCCAAAAGAAGGCTCGCAGTCTTCCGAACTCCACACACCCTCCAATTCCAAAAGAACAATTGAGCTATCTTAGGCAAAAAACGTAAGACAGCAAAGGTAAAATTAGAGAGAGGTCGAGTGGCGACTGCGCTAGCGGTGGTAGCCCTCGCTCCGATTTGCAAGCAAGTATCGGCCGATTAGCTATTCCCGTCAAAACTATCCGCAGACGCCACTCAGGTGAGGTTATTAGCTAGCAGGCTGTTCAACCTGGCCAGTCTGGCCCTCTGCATCACTACCCATATCTCCTTGGGAGATATCGCCAGCAGCCACTGTCTGTTCAACCGCTTGATCCGCGGATGAGTCTGCGAAAGCCTGAGTACCGATCACGCATAGAAAAGCGAATAGCAAAGCATTTTTCATAATCAAATCTCCTTACTCATTTGCGGTCTGTTGTGCCAATGCCATATAGAACTTATATTGCTTTAGGTTTCCGGTCTAGAGAAACGATAACGATGCTTCTCTCTGGAATCATTCGAATTAGAGGCGCATAATGCAACTTTTACGGGAGAGACTCTCTCTATTTTAGGAGCAAAAAATGGAGATAAACGGGCTAGGATTACCCCAAGAACTTATCTGTCATATTTTTAGCTTTTTACCCGTGAGCGACCACCTGAAGTTGGCAGCCGTCTGCAGGGTCTTTAAGCTGGCTGCAGATGACGCCCTCTTCTGGAGAAAGGAGTGGATAAGAGATTTCGCTGGGGAGCCGAGCCACTCCTTGGAGAACAAGGAGGCTTACAAGCAACTCTTCCTTGGTCTATTAGGAAAGATGAAGCCTGGTTGCCGGCAATTGCAGGTGGATATGATGCCCTATTTAGTGCATGGCCTCATGCGGCAAGGCGATGCGCTAGTGGCCTGGGCCAGCTCACCTAGTCAATTTTCGGCATGGCCCATCGCACCTTCAAAGGGATCGCGAATGACCGTAAAGCTTCCCGCCAATCAAGAACTTAGATTGCTTATTACAGCCGTTGCGATCGAGGGTCACCCCATGCCACTGCCTCTTATCTATGAAGGGGGGGAACTAAAGCTACTCGGAGAGACGGGACTCCCTCTCTTCACTCATCGATGCTCAAAATCGCTAGCCAAATTCCAGCTTCTCTTTCCAGGTCTCCTCGCGCTTCACTGGGTCAATGGAGCGGTCGACATCGGCTCTATCGTTGAAGAAGAATGGCACGAGCAGCTCCCACTTGATGCACATACTTTGATAGCGCCCGTTGAGTTTGCGCCAGCTCCTCAAATTATAACGGGAACAAGAGGGGAAGGGGATGAGCTCACGATATCACTCTATGAGCAGAGAGAGGGTTGGGAGTGCGCAACAAACAAAACGATTACGGGGTCGAAAAATCACACGACCTCTCTCTTTAGTTTTGCATGGCAAGGCGAGGTCTATATCTGTCTCATCGGGGGCAGTGACGAGACTCCTCAAAGCTGTTCAATACATAGCCTCTTATCAGAGGAGGGTGCGGAGCCCTGCTGGTCCTTCGCGATGGAAGAGTTCGGCACGTTGGAATCTCTACAGAAAATCACAGTCGTCCCGTGTGGGAGCTTTCTCATCTTAAGCCTTTCTGACAGGAACAGGGTGATACGGATTCGTCTTGAAGAGGGCCAGCATCCCTCTCTCTTTGGAAGAAGTGCTCTTGGACAGGGTAGCTATGAGCTTGTCGATGCCAACATCAGTCCCTTAGGGGTGTACGAGCTTTGGCGGCGAACATCGATATTTAACCACTTGATGATTGCTGATTATTTACACTCCTCCTCTCTTTCAAAGCCCAAAGCACGCCGCCCTGCGATGCGGCCCCTTTCGGCCATGATGCTCTTTGCAACCGTTGCCATTTTCATAGCCTGCTCGAACAATGGCAATAGGCTTGGCTTTCCAGTCGCGGCTGTCTTTCTTTTTTTAGGAATTGTAATAGGGTTTTTCTTCAGATACATACAGATTACTCCTGATTCGGGTCCGCTAAAAATTCTTTTTGGCTGCATAGCCATAGGTCTCGTCTCCCTCTATGTTTTTCCAGAAAATTCTATGCAAACCATAGGATATGTAGCCGCCCTGGTCGGTACCGCCTTTACGGTATGGAACGAGTCCGGACGATACTACAGGCCCCTCTTCGCAACAGAGCGTACAAGAATAGCTCCACCTGCAAGCTCGGGAGAAGCTCGCGCTTTAAGGTTCTAATTTGTTACTCTCTACTACTATTTACGAAACGAGAGAGGCTAATGAAAGAGCGCACGTCTCAGTTAAGGCGCCCCCGCCGCATCCTCCAAAGAGCCTCCATCCTCTATAAGAAGCGATGGAAGCGACTATCACCTAGCGACTTGCAAAAGGTCGAAGCGCTCCTCTCCTCCTTGCAAGCAGCCATTGATAGTGAGGATGTCACGCGCGCAGCAGATCTTGCAAGGGAGGTAGGACCGCTCTTTAATGGCCCGCTTAAGCGACCGCTCATTATGCAGGTTAAAGAGATTGCGCTCGCTCTACTCTTCGCCCTCGTGCTCGCCACAGTTGTGCGTTCCATGTGGTTTGAGCCGATGCGCATCCCAAGCGGCTCTATGCGTCCCTCTTTTCAAGAGCTCGACCATCTTGTTGCCTCAAAAACCGCGTTTGGAATCAATATTCCCCTTCTTCCCGCTCATTTCGCCTTCGACCCCTCTCTTATCAACCGGACAGACGTCTTTATCTTCACATCGGAGGGGATGGATATCTCCGATCAGGATACCCGCAACTTCCTCATCTTCCCAAGCAAGCGCCGCCTTATCAAGCGGTGCATGGGAAAACCCGGTGATACTCTCTATTTCTATGGCGGCAAGATCTATGGAATCGACAGTGAAGGCGCAGACCTTGCGGTTCTAAGAGAGAGCCCTTGGATTCAGGAAGTTGAGGCCGTCCCCTTTATCTCTTTCGAGGGGAAGATCTCCCTCGGCCCAAAGACTCCTGGTTCTCCCCTCCAGCCCCTACTCTTCCATCAGATGAACCAGCCCGTTGGCAAGATGCGGCTCGATGCGCGCGGCGCCGCTCACGGTGAGCTCCTGATAAGCACTGGAGAGTGGATCCCCGAAAAGCCTGCAAAAGCCTCAAAGGAGCACCTCCACACCTACGCTCAGCTCTATGGCATGGATAACTATGCCAAGGCCCGCCTGCTGACCCGCCAGGAAGTGGTTAAATTCTCATCTGCCTTGAGCGAAAACCTACCTGATGTCCCCCTTTATCTTGAGCTGCGCCACCACCCCCTTCTCACCTACCCCCGTCCGCAAGAGGTTCAGCGAGCCTATGGCCCTCGCCCCTATTTGAATCCCGAGGTCTCACTTATTCCCTTAAGCAAGCAGCACCTTGAAAGGCTCCTCTCCCACCTTTTCACCTCCCGTTTTGTTGTAAAAGGGGGCTATGTGACCCCAGAGAGATCCGATTCACCAAACTCTCAAGACCTCTCCCATAAGCCCTGCTTCAAAGACGTCCCTGACGGGCGCTACGAATTTGAAAAAGGCACCCTCTACCTTGTAGGCCACGCCGGTATTCGCAAGATTGCGCCGCAAGACCACCCCCTTAACTCTCACTCCATTGAAAACATCCAGCGCCTCTTCAATCTAGGAGTTGAATTCTCCACACTTCTCGCCCCGTCTGCTAGTAACCAAACCTACTACCCATCCCGCTTTGTCTATTTCCGTGATGGCGACCTCTGCCTCTTTGGCCATCCCCTACTCACAAGCGATGACCCCACCCTTGTTGCCTTCAACGATATCGAAGAGGCCAGAGCAAGAAGCGCCTCTTCTCATCGCCCCTACCTCCCCTTCAAAGATCTTGGCCCTCCCCTAAAAGAGGGGCGGCCCGATCTTGATAGGCTTCGCACCTTCGGTCTGCGCATTCCAGATAAGATGTACCTTGGCCTCGGCGATAACTACTCATCGAGCGGTGATAGCCGCTACTTTGGCTTTATCCCTGAGTCCAACATCCAGGGCACACCGCTACTCATACTCTGGCCTCTCGGAAAACGGTTCGGCCTTCCCCCTCATAGCGCCCCCTCGCTCATGACCTGGCCAACGCTCACCTTATGGGGTCTTGCTGCCCTGATTCTAGCAATGCTTGGCGCCCTTAAGCTGCGAGAGAGACGCAAGGTACTTTTTGTTAAGTTAAGCGCTGGGGATGATGACCTTAAGAGTGTTAAAAGGCCGCAGAGCCGCGCTCACCTTCAATAAGGCCGCGCCAGATCCACCTGAGCTCTCCCTTAGTAGAAAGGGAGGGGGGACGAACCGCACGATCCCCTAAGGCCTCTTGAAGGGCCATCCAAGCAAGGTTTGCACCGCTTAGCAAG
Organism: bacterium; assembly: GCA_021809305.1. Classification (GTDB taxonomy): domain Bacteria; phylum Chlamydiota; class Chlamydiia; order Chlamydiales; family JAFEGQ01; genus JAKBAF01. The sequence continues at coordinate 2,112 of JAKBAF010000037.1, read as the reverse complement.
CTTAAGCCAATACTCGCCTGGATACGAGGGTTGCACTCCAAGACTTTAGGAACGCCATCTGCATCCAATCGGAACTGAATTCCAAAGAGTGAGGTAAGCCCAAGCGCCTCAGCAATCTTCACTGTTGCCTCGGCAAGATCAGGGCGATCAGCTAAGCGAGTGTGGATGGAAAGTCCACCCTGGGTCTTGAGGCGCTCTCTTGGAATCGCCACCGCTACCTCTTGGCCGCGAAAGGCGTCTACCGAATACTCAAGACCCGGAAGGTACTCCATCAAGAGAAGATCTGGGGGAGAGGGAAGAGCCTCATAAAGAGCCTCCACCTCAGGAAGCGAGATTCGCTCCTCCTTATCTCGCGTCAGAAAGAAGCGTGTGGCATCGCGAGGGGCGCTACTCAAAATCCAAAAACCCTTCCGTCCAGCGAGGCCCCGCGGCTTCAGCGCCACTTCCCGCTCAGGATAGCCAAGCGACAAGGCACCCGCTCGAAGCGAGTCGTGAGAATCAACAAGCCGCCAGCCCGCAACTGGCAACCCAAGCGTGGCAACGCTCTCCATAAAGGCCACCTTGTCGGCTGCCCGCTCGATAATGGCGTGGTCCGACATTACCAGACTCGCTCCATGCGACTCAATCTCTCTTCGATGAAGGGAGAGCGCACGCGCGTCGGGCTCGCAGCCTGCAAAGATGGCGTCGATCCTCTCCGCCTCGCAAATCTCGACAATAGAGGAGATGTACCCTGGCTCGTCAGGATAGGGCGTCTCGTAGCATTGATGAACAAGGAGGCGCTCTAAGGACCCCTTGAAACGCTCTGTCCCAATGATCCGTATTGAGAGGCCATCTGGGTTGGAGCGAAGCATGTGAGCCACACCTCGCCAGCAGGGTTGGGCAAGGGAGGGGAAGAGAACGGTAAGCTCTTTTGTCAAATGGGGCCTCTTCCATTATTCGAGCGCCATCCCACCCTAGTGGGAAGAGAGCCGATCACGCCTTGCAACAAAAACACCTAGGCCAACGAGGTAAATCAGCACGCCAAGAAGGATCGCAGCATAGAGACAGGACCTCGTGGGAAAGACCTTCTCAAGCGAATTAGCGCTGGGGCTAGACGGGTTGTACCAGACCTTCCAACTCGTCTCTCTAATGCGGGGCAGAGAGGCTTGCGCCGCTGCAGCACTGCGAAAGACAAAGCCCTGCAAGGCTCCCTCTCCAAACGCCTCGCTCTCCCCTGCCCGAAACGTATAGGTAGCCATTGCGACATACCTGTCGCGAGCAACCCCTTCGATCTTCCATTCAGCCACATAGGCAGGAGCAGACCCGCTCCGACTAAAGTAGAGATATGCCTCTCGCCCTGCTGTGGCGAGAAAGAAGGCTGTTACGCCGGTAAAGACCAGCAGAAAAGCAAGCCAGATTGAGTTTCGATGCATTTTTTTAAACTTTTAAGTGGAGAGTCTTCACCTTTGACGCCATTTTCTCCCTTCGATATACTCCACTCAATTGTTATTCGAAAGAGCTGAATCCAAAGCCAAGAAGGAACCTACGCGATGGCCGAAGAAAAGACCAAAGAGAAGCAAAAACGCCCGTCTGCTCTTAAGAGCCACCTTCAGAGTGAGAAGCGCAGGCTAGTTAACCGAGCCTTTAAATCTCGCATCCGCACCTCTCTGCGCTCAGCAAATGAGCTGCTTGAAAAGGGGGAAGCTGGAGATCTTCAAAAGGCACTCAGTGAGGTCTGCAGCTTCATGGATAAGGGAGTGAAGCGCGGAATCTTCAAGCAAGGCAAGGCCGACCGTGTTAAATCTCGGTTTGCAGCGAAAATTCAACAGACAACCGCTGCCTAAAATCTCTTCAAAACACCCCTCCCAGGGGTGTTTTTTTTAAGAATCGCCTCCTTCAAGAAGATGTCGATCTTGGCTGTCGCGCATTACTGTTCCATCGAATCAAATGTCCTTGCAAGGCTTCTCGCGATGAGGGCTTGCAAAAATCAGTGGCATATGAGATAATATGGCTTAAGTAATTACCTTCGGGAGTCTCTTTTATGACTCTCTCGAACTCAACAAAGCGAGTGCTTTGTTAAACGTGTCTCTCCATTAAGAGTGATAGGGGGTAGGTAGTTGCCGGAACTGTTAA
>JAKBAF010000036.1 GCA_021809305.1 bacterium | reverse complement strand
ATTGAGAAGCTCTTCCGTGAGCGAAACTAAAAAAATGGCTAGTAGAGGGCTTGCTACTAAGGCGCTCTACTAGCCATCTAGTGAGAAGGGTTATCGGAGCAGAGGGATTCGAACCCCCGACCTACTGCTCCCAAAGCAGCCGCGCTAGCCAAGCTGCGCTATGCTCCGATCATACTACGGGACTATAGCAAACCCTCCCGATATTGCCCAAATGAAATTCAGCTTGAGGCTCCCTCAGACAGCTTTTTTGCGAGCAAATTCCCCTTGTGCTAAACCCCTAAGCTGTTGTCTCATTGCCACGTGTTGTTCGTTCGAAGGAGCGAGAATTCAGCGATGTCCTCTTCCCCTGATCAGCCAGAGCCTTCAAAAGGCGAAAAGAAATTCGACGCCATCCTTCTCTTCGGGCCGCCTGGTTCGGGTAAAGGAACTGTAGGGCGTATCCTGTCACTTGCTGGCAGCCACTACCACCTCTCCTCAGGTGATATCTTTCGAGGTCTCTCTAAGGAGTCGCCTGCGGGACGTCTCTACGAGAATTATGCCACCAAGGGACACCTCGTTCCTGACGCGGCAACCCTTGAAATTGTCCGCCTCTTTATTAACGATCTTGTTGCCTCCAAAAAGTACCATCCAATGGGGCAGTTTCTTCTTCTCGATGGTATTCCTCGGACGCGCGTCCAGGCGGAGCTCATTGATAGCTTTATCAACGTTCGGCGGATCATCCTCCTTGATATGCCTCGTGAAGAGGGGCTAATTGCGCGGTTGAAGCGGCGCAGTACCATTGAAGGACGGGTCGATGACGCTGATGCGGCTGTTCTTAAGACGCGGCTTGAGGTCTACAAGAAGACGACAGCTGAGGTCCTCTCTCACTATCCCAAAAGCTTGGTCTCCTCGTTTAATGCCGATCAACCGCCCCTTCTCGTTCTTCGCGACATTCTAGTTGAGTTAGCCCTCTTTCTCTCTAGCAAGCAGCCTACTTAAAGAGTGCTCGCATTCAGGTACTCATTGCAGGCTCTCTTCTTATCGGAGCTAGCGGCTTTCTCTACCTCTTTAAACGGTACTCTCCTCAAACGCTTGGATTTCCATCGGCAGTGAAGGCGTAAGAGCTTTTGCTTGATTTGACAAATTCTCTTTTTTTGTGATCATTGCCCTCAATTGAGACCAACAAGGAGAGCCAAGATGCAGCTGATAAGTCCAGCCTTTACCGAGGGCGGTAAGATCCCTTCCGAGTATACCTGCGATGGCAAGAACATCAATCCACCACTAGATATTCGTGGCGTTCCGGACGGAACTGAGAGCCTCGCCTTGATCATGGATGACCCCGATGTTCCGCTATCAATTCGACCCGACGGCCTCTACATTCATTGGGTGGTCTACAACATGCCAGCAACATTGAAATCGATTGAAAAGGGAAAGGCGCCAAAAGGGGTCTTTGGGGCAGGAACGGGGGGTAAGCTTGCCTATCAGGGCCCCTGTCCGCCTGATAGAGAGCACCGCTACTTTTTCAAACTCTACGCTCTAGATATCTCACTTGACCTTCCTGCTGGAGCCACAAAGGAGGAGGTTGAGGAGGCGATAGAGGGCCACGTTATCGAGGAGGCGCATCTAATGGGGCGCTATGAGAGGGCGCCAAGATAGATCCTCTTTGACACCCTTCACCCTAAAATGCCGATCAGCTGACCGGCATTTTTTCACACTCTTTCTCTATTCTCATCTAAAAGACCCTTCCTGACTCTATCGCAAAGCGTCGCGATGTGGTGACGCTTGGGTAGAGAGTAAGGGGTTCGGGGGCGGTCAGAAAGGCCTGGCCACTCGTTGCAAGCGTCTCGTGGAGCTGAGCTTTGCGTTTAGGGTCGAGGTGGGCGCCGATATCGTCGATCAGCTTGAGTGGCGGGGCTCCCGAGAGGCTATGGAGGTGGTGCCATTCAGTGAGGCGCAATGACATAGAGGCGCAGCGGATCTGCCCTTCACTGCCGTAGAGGCGCAGCTCTCGGTTACAGAGGTGCAGATTAAAATCATCGCGGTGCGGCCCGAGGGAGGTGTGGCAGAGAAGAAGGTCTCGATTGCGAGTGCGGCTATAGCCTGTGCGGTAGAGCTCTTCGAGGGGGGCTGAGGCGATGTCTTGGGGAAGCGGGAGGTTGGAGCGAAAGGAGAGGGTAAGGGTATCGATGCCTTGGGAGAGGAGTGTAGCGATCGCGGTAACCTGGGGCTGAATTTCAGCCATGAAGGCAACCCTTGTCCGGGTAAGATAGGCAGCTGATAGGGCCATCTCGTGCTCCCAGCTCTCGATGCCGGAGAGCTCGCGAGATTTTAGGGTGGCGTTGCGCTGCTGCATGGCCTTTGTGTAGCGGCTGAGGTGAGCGAGGTAGAGGGGGTTGATGGTTGAGAGGTGGAGGTCGATGAAGCGCCGCCTCGTTGTAGGGGGGCCGGTGACAAGGGTTGAGTCAAGGGGGTGGAAGAGGACGCCGCGCAGCTCTCCAAGAAGATGCGCAAATGAGGTGTAGGGGGTGGCATTATGGAGGATGTGGCGCTGCGCTCCGTCGTAGGTGATCTCAAGTGATTGGGCGACGCCGTGTTTGAGGAAGGCTGCTTTTAGGGCAAAACCCTTGCTCCCCCAGCGGATCATATGGGAGAGGTTGGCTCCTCGAAAGGATCTACCGGTAATGAGAAGATGGATCGCCTCTAGAAGGTTGGATTTGCCCTGGGCGTTATCGCCATAGAACTCGTTTAGGGAGGGGGAGAAATCGAAGTGTGCCTCTTCGTAATTTCTAAAATTAACAAGTGTCAATGAGAGGAGCTGCATCTAAAGGAGTCGCCTCTATTCGTTAAGGCGTAGGGGCATAATGACAAAGAGGCCATTTGATGAGTCCGTAATGATTCCGGGGTTGTAGGAATCTGTGAGGCCGAGATTGACCGATTCGTCGCGACTGTGCTGAAGAATATCTAAGAAAAAATTTGGATTGAAGGCGATTTCGAGCTTCTCTTTGGTGAAGTTGACGGGCATATTTACGGTGCCCTCGCCGATGTCCATCGTATTAACGGTTAAAGTAAGCTCCCCTGGTGTGAATATGAAGCGAACAGAGTTGCTTGTCTCCGTCGTGAAGAGGGAGACTTGGCGAAGGAGCGAGATGAGCTCTTCACGATGGAGGGAGATAAGGCTATCACTCTTCTTCGGAATAACCTGATCGAGCTGTGGGTACTCTCCTGTAAGAAGCTTGGTGATGAGAATGGAGCGCTCCGCCTCAACAGCGACCTTATCGGGGAGTAGGTAGAGGGAGTCTAGGTTGCTTCTCTCCTTTAAGGCGCGAAGGATGGTCTCAACTGATCGGATGGGGAGGATGTAGCTGCCTTTTAGCTCGGGGTCGACAGCAAAGGTCGACTCGATCTTAGCTAGTCGCTTGCCATCTGTACCAAGGAAGGTCGCCTTGCCATCTGCGATGCGAAGGAGGAGGCCCGTTAGGACGTAGCGAGTATCCTCTCTTGAGACGGCAAAGGCTGTGCGGAAGAGGATCTCTTTAAGGAGGCGCTCCTCAAGCTTTAGGCAGACCGCATCTGCGAGGTCGGGGAGAGAGGGAAATGCCGAGGGGGAGAGGCCATTTAGTCGGAAGTCGGAGGCGCCTGCGTGGATATCGGTGTTATGCTCTTTTGAAGTTGATATCTCGACATTGACATCGGGGAGCTCTTTAACGAGCTGAAAGAAGCGGCGAGCGGGAAGGGTAGTGGAACCCTCCGAGAGAACCTTAGCTGGAGTATAGCAGCGAATGCCCATAGTGAGGTCTGTTGCGGTCAGAACGATCTCGTCATTGAAGGCTTCAACAAGGACATTAGCCAGTATTGGGGCGCTAGCCTTCTGCGCGGTGGGGATGACATTTTGGATAAGCGAGACTAGCTCAAGGAGTTGGCTTTTAGGGAGAATAAATTTCATTGGGAGGCGACCTCTTGGCTCTGTTGTGACGATCTGATGGAGACAGCATAGATCACGGCTAAGTTTAGAAAAAAGCCCGGAATGAGTGGAGGGATGTGATAGGGTATCGGGAGGCTCCCCCAGAGGGCAGCGACAAGGCCTCCGGTGCACATTCCAGCAATGGCACCGCCTCGATTCGCCTTCTTGGAGTAGAGCGCCATAAGAAGGAGGGGGCCAAAGGCCGCGCCGAGCCCCGACCAGGCGTATTGCACCAGCTCAATGACACTCTTACCCGATGTGATAGCGATTAGGTAGGCAGAGAGACCGACGAGCGCAACAGAGCATCGACAGGCAATCAAGATCTCTTGTTCCGAGGCTCTCTTCCTAAAGAGGCGATGGTAGAGATCCTCAGAGAGGATAGGGGCGAGCACGAGGATCTGCGAGTCCATAGTGGAGATTGTGGCAGCAAGTATAGCGCAGAGGATGAGACCTGCTGCAAAGGGGTGAAAGAGGTCTTTTACAATCAAGGGGAAGAGGAGCTCACTATTCTTAAGCCCCTCTGTATCAAAGGCGATCCCGACAAGACCGATTAAGGTGGCTGCAGCTAAGCAGACGATCTGCCAGCTAAGGCCAACATACTTTGATTTCTTGAGCTCTTCTGGCCGCTTGATACCCATAAACTTAGAGAGGATGTGGGTCTGCCCGAAGTAGCCAAGGCCCCAGCCAAAGAGTGTGGCGAGTATAAGGGGAAGCGATGTCAGGGCATCACCTGGCATGAGAGAGAGTGGAATCTGCTTCACATGGGCAGCTGCAGTAATGGGCTCAAAGGATCCAAGGGAGATCAGGGCCACAATTGGGACGATGCAGATGGCTGCCATTAGAAAGAGGGCTTGGAAGAGGTCGACCCAGCAGACGGAGGTGTAGCCGCCAACTAGCGTATAGAGGAGAACAACGACAATTCCAATTGTCATGCCAACAACAGAGTTGATGCCAAGGACAGAGTCAAAGATCGTGCCGACACCGACAAGACCTGATGAGATATAGACCGTAAAGAAGAAGAGGGAGAGGAGGGCACCAAGCGTCCCGAGGAGGCCCGATCTGTCGTTAAAGCGGGCGGCAAAGTAGCCGGAGAGGGTGAGGCTTCCTGTACGCTCTGTCTCCCTGCGAAGGCGTGGAGCCACAAACTGCCAGTTGGCCCACATACCGAGGACAAGGCCAACGGCGATCCACGCTTGGCTTCCACCTAAGGTGTAGATAGCGGCAGGATAGGCAAGAAAGAGCCAGCTGCTCATATCACTTGCATGGGCGGATAGGGCTGTAACGTAGAAGTTGAGGGAGCGGCCGCCCATGGCAAAGTCCGAGGAGCTCTTGGATCTTTTGTATGAGAGTCTAGCGATAAGGAGAAGCGCTAGAATATAGGTGCAGGCGGCAAGAAGAATTCCAGTGTTCATGAGCGACCTGCTAACGCCAATTTTTCGCCCTATTAGCAAGCGCTCCAGGGCAGCAACATTCTAAGGCTCAAGAATTAATTAAGTCAACCCCAAAATGGACCGTCCGGGTTTAGATCTGGGTTGTATTGAAGAAAAGTTACTATTGTTTGCCAGTCGATCGTGCCACCAATGCCACTCTGATTGTCGTTGAATGTAGGCTGAGTGAAGTTCTCTTTATGAGAGGGCGTCTCTTCAATTGCTCGTGCAAGAAGGGTAGCGAGGCGATCCTCTGCGGCTACCCGGCTAATATTATCAGGATCACTAACTGCAAACGTTTCGGTCATCCGATAGAAGATCGCGCCTTGTTCACGAGGCAGGTCATTATAGAAGCCATCGTAGCGGTCATAGAGGGTGTTAGCAAGTGCTTTTGCCTCGTGGAGGAGAGGGCACCACTCTAAAGGTGTGTCGAAATCGCCTTGAGAGACGATCTCCATAAGTTGGAAGAAGAGTATTCCTCTCTCCTCCTCGGCGCAATCTCTTAAAATAGTAGGGCATCTGTTGAGTTTTTCAACGATCTTCTCCTGCATTTCACTCTTTGCGTTTGCAGCGGCCCAGGCGAGAGTACTTCCTGGATAATCCTTTAGCTCGAGCTCAATTAGATGGTCTTGAGTCTGGCGCGCGATCCACTCAATCTCAAAGGATGAAGTTGCAGCCTCAAGCTCCCGGGTCTCCTCCGCGTTAAGGAGGCCTATTAGGGTTTGGGCCTCACCAGGATGGTAGATGGCCTCAATGAGCCACCGAATGGGCTCTGAGGAGGTGATATCTTTATCTGCGAACTGCTCTGCAAAGGCCTCGCGAGAGGCTCTATCTTCCGGGGGGGACCCATTGAATTGTTCGAAAAAAACCCGTTGTAGAGGAGTTCTTTTATGAAGAGGGGTAGTGAGAGGATCGCTATTGACAAACGCGCTGCGATCACTTGGAGGATAGAAGCCGATGGCGCCAGTTGGGCCGACCCAGGCCTTTCCCAGTTCAAATAGGCGGCGCATTTTAGGACAGGCGGTGGCAAGCACCCTCTTCTGAAGCTTTAGTGTTCTCTCTTGATCAATGAGCTGGAGGGATAGGTCGCTATACTTCTCATCCAGCGGGTTAAAACGGGGTTCAAGCGGCGCTCTATTCTCGGCGCAAGCAGCTGTTTGGCTCTCTGCATTTTCGGGGGGGAAGGTAGCTAGAAAGAGATCACAGGCCTGGTAAAGAGAGGCTAGCTTCTCCTCCTCTGCAAAGACTCTGATGGAGGCAACGCTCTTCTCATCGATTGTTTGCTCAAGTAACTTGAGGGCGTAAAATTGGGTGAGATCTTGGGCGGTTGTCTGCTCATTGCCCTCTTGTGGTTGGCAGACTTTGTAGAGGCGTATCAGCTCATTTGCCGCTCTCTCTCCGACCCACTCTCCACATCTAAGATTCTTTGCGATCTCTTCTTCAACAAAATCGACCTCTTCGGTGCGGCCATCCAGAGTTCTTTCGATTCTATCTTCTGTAATGATACCCCTTACCTGCAATTCAGCCCTTTTTTCTGGCGAGATATTTAGACAGTGCCTAAGGCTGATTCGCTGAACCTTGGGGAATTTTCTTAAAAATTCATCAATATTTTGATCGTTAAGCAGGAGGTTGTAGTCAGCATCGATCCGCTCAATTTTTCTTAAAAGCGGCAGGCTGTCAAAGGCTTCTTTGGAGGTGAGCCACAGATGGATAGAAAAGGAGTCCAAACTCGTCTGATGGGGAGAGAAGAGATCCTCTGTTAAGCCCATCAGAGCTGCGGGAATCTGAAAGATAGGAGCAAAGACAAAGGGAATTCTACCCTGAAGCTGCGAGATCTTCTGCTCATTCCCTGCAATAAATTCTTGCGAGTAGAAGAGCCGCACCAGGACCGGATCTTCAGGTCTTGGGAGGTCGCTCGTGCTATCAACGCTAAAGCTCTCTTCCGGAAGCTTTAACTCCTTGAGATAGGGCAAGCGCATCAAGCTAAAAAGCATCGCTTGGGTCAGGTTTCTGCACTTTTGGAGGTTGAGCGATACAAGATTGGGACAAGCAGTCACAATATCTGCAACATCGCTATCTCTTAAAATTCGTGCCTCGTCACTTAAAATAAGTTTGCGCACTTTGGGAAAGCGAAGCCATCTTACGTGTGGGGAAAGAGCCAGCGGAATCTGTGAGAACTCTTCAAGAATAAGTGGCCTTTCAAGCAAAGAGAGCTGCTCGATCATTTTAAGAACGGTCTGATCTCTTCCGGGGAGGGTCGGAATGGTAAATGCTCCTCTCTCGCGTGGAGGCTCGCCTCTCTTTGGTGGCTGCCTAACTCCTATCAGCTCAAGGCGGTAGACCATGGGAAGTAGCGTAATAAGCTCACTTACCTCTTCGGTAATCCGATTGCAATTGCCCAAATCTAGCCCTATTAAGTTGGGACAGACATATTCGATTCTGCCTATAACTTCCCTCTCATCTTTCCAGTTGCAAGCCGAGTACCCCAGTACGCCGACTTGGGGAAAAAAGATCTCGTTTGTAGCCTTAAGCAGGGTGACCAAATCGGGTAAGGAGAGCTTCCAAACATCCTCGAATACGAGGGGTGTTGGAAGTGCATTTCTCAGGAGAGCAATCGAAGCTAGCTCCTCTTTGGTGAGAATGGGCGATGAGGAGAGGGAGATATACTTAGCACGGGGTGGTTCACCGCGTACCCTCATCTCCTTTACGAACTGCTCTATCTGGAGGGTTGTGAGTATAAGAGTCCCTTCAAAGCTCCAAAGTTCACCTAAAATAGAGTTTTCTAAGTTAGCCCGGAAGGAGCGTTCTTCGAGATCAAGGGCCGCAAGCGCGTCGAAGGTGAGGGGTAGAGGAGGGGGTGGCTCGATGGGGGTGGCGGCGACTGTTATGGCCTCTAAGGAGGCCCTGATGGCAGGAATGAATTGAGCTGCACCCTGTTGCCGGCTTTGAGGTGGAGGCGGTTGCCGCTGAGGCGTATCTCCTCGAGCTGCCCCTGGTGCTGCAGGCTTTAGCGGTGGAGCTGGGGGTTCATGTCGCAGTGTTGTGATAGCGACATTGTGAACGGGGGCCCTCTCTTCCATTGGCCGAAAGCGCCAGCTAGCATAGGCTGCGGTAATGCTGATGGGAATGCCCCAACGGCCATACTTTAAGTAGTTGTCGCAGAAGACCTTACTTGCAACAAACCCCGCAAGACAGATCGTTGCTCCCAAGA
>JAKBAF010000035.1 GCA_021809305.1 bacterium | reverse complement strand
TCGAGCCGCATCGAACCGCTATTTTGTGCAAGCGCTGTCACCACCTTATAGTCATTGCGATCAGCGCCCGCATTGAGGCAGTCCTCAAAGCCGTGGCTCTTCTTCCAGGTAGCCGTATCGACAACCATCTCGCCATCTTCAAGACCCCAAAGGATCACCGCCTCTCGTGTCTGATTACCGCGCGTGGAGAACTTCACCTCCATTAGGGCGTAGGGCACAAAGAGGAGCTCGGCTCTGCGGTAGGTGTACTGCTCTCCCTTCAACAGCTCCTTGCGGTTGGCCTCCATGATCTGATCCCCTGAGAAGCGAACCTCAAGTGTGGGAAACTCGGTACCCGTATCGAAATTGGCAAGGACCCAATTTCGCACTTCTGGGTGGTTCTTCCAGACGTAGAGGCCGCCGCCCCCAATCAATACCAACGTAACAAGCAGACTTATTAATCTCATATCGCCCTCCTAAGATAGAATGCCATCTTACCATAAGAGAGCTCTCCCATTCCAGAGCCCCTCCTTTCCAAAAAGAGTCGCCCCTTGTAGCATCGATTCAGCCAAAGGAGAGAGCTGTGGGTGTCGGAGCAATTTCTAATAAATTTGAGGGGTGGACAGGGAGCCGTCCATGGAAGGTCTGCTCGCTCGGAATTACGGCATCCGATAGGGGCGTCCGCGTGATTCAGTACGGGCTGCTCGGCGCGGCCCTTCTTTTCCCCCAACTTCAGGCCTCTCCAAAAATGCGCTCTCTTTTAGCCTCGTGCGCTATGACAAGAAGCGTTGGGAGCCTCTTTTTTTGCGCAAGAGACTACATTGAGTTAACAGGCGGGCGACGCTTTGATAAGGAGCGTTTTTTTGATAACGCTTCTGATGGGAGCTCGCTTGTTTCTACGGTATTTACCCCTTTTGTTGTCGCTTATGAATTTGGCCTCCTGCCCGAGGGGAGGTGGCTAAAACCAGCCCTTTTGCTTGCAACGCTTGGGGGTATTGGTGAGCCGACCTGCTCGCATATTGCCGCCCTTCCAAAGCCCTGCCTTAAGGGCGGGGAGCCACCGAATTCTAGGAATTGCGCCTTGGCAACAATTTTTGGCCTTGAGGCTCTTTGTCAGCTTTTAGAGGCGACCTCCTTCTTATCGGCCCGTTGCATGGTAGCTTTAGGGGTGCTTTCGGGAACATTTTCAATGGGGCTACACTGTGTCGAAACGGTGCAGGAGTGGAGGTAAGAATGGATCTGTCAAGAAAAAGAGAGCACTGCACTCTGATCGCTAACTTTGGCGGGCCGCGTGACCTAAGTGAGGTAGGCGAGTTTCTTGAGACATTGCTTACCGATCGCGACGTGGTTCGAACTCGGCTGCCGACCTTCTTGAATACAGCCCTCTTTCGATGGATTGCGAGGCGGCGGTCGAAAAAAATTGCGCATGATTACGCCCTTATTGGCGGCAGGTCCCCCATTTACGCCGACACAGAGAGCGTTGCGGATCAGCTCCGCTCTTTAATTAATGGAGAGGTTGTGACCTTCCATCGCTACCTGCCTGCAACCCATCCTGAATTCATCGATCGCTTAAGCCGCATTCAGGCCGATGTGATCGATGTCTTTCCTATGATTCCTCAGTTCACCCATGCCACAACAGGGTCAATTGCGGGATGGATGAAGCGCTATCTGCCAGATCGAGTCGCAAGGAAGCTGAGTTGGGTCAAATCCTATCCCGATCATCCGGCTTTTGTACGCGCTTACAAAGGCGCCATCGAGTCAGCATTTCAGCGCTTTGCAATCGATCCAGCGGATGCCCTTCTTCTCTTCTCAGCGCACGGGATTCCACAGAGCTTTCTTAAGGGTGGAGATCCCTATCCCTCTGAATGTGAACGCTCATATAATGCTGTTAAGGCATTCTTTCCAAGATGCGCTACTCTTCTTGCCTACCAGTCTAAATTTGGGCCAGGTGAGTGGCTGCGCCCCTATACAAGCGAGGTGGCAGAGGAGATCATCCGTTATGCAGGGGATAGGCGGAATGTGCTCTTTATTCCGATCAGCTTCACCTCAGACCACATCGAGACCCTCTTTGAGGTGGAGATGGGGTACCTTGCAACGGTTGTTCAAAAAGGGCTAAATGCGATTCGAGTCGACGCTTTGAATCTAAGCCCCGCGTGGATTGAAGCTATCCCTCAGATCTTAAGCGTGAAAGAGCGCTACCCAACTGAGGCTCTTATCCGCCTCAAGTAGCCGCCTTAATGTTCTCAATAATAGATAGCGGAGGGGCCTCTGGCCCGCTCTCTTTGACGATAGGGGAGCTCTCCAGCTGAGTGAAGCGGCGACCGAGTGCCTTTGTGGCCAAGATCCAGAGAGCGATTGTAACGCCTACCATCACAGCCACATAGGGCATCATCGCTCCAAAGCCGACGGTAGCAATGAGGAGCTGCTGCACGAAGGAGCCTCCCGACTTTCCAAGGCGAGCTCCCACTACATCGATTGCCGCCTTCCCCTTGACCTTCTGCTCCTCATCGAGGGGGATGTAGGTCATCTCCTTTGTTGGATCAAAGAGAGAGTACTTACAAGAGCTGCTAACAACGTTCTGGATCAGTCCAAAGACGACCACCATTATCAGGGGTGAGGTGCCAAAGAGCAGCCCAAATCCGCTAAGCTCTTCTTTGAAAAAGAGGGTTCCAAAGAAGGCGATACCAGAGAGGCCGACAACAATTGGTGTTAGGAGGGCAGCTGTCGTCCACCCAAAGCGGCGGATGACATTCCCGCTGACAAAGAGGATCATGAGACAGGTGACAATACCTGTCATCTGAGAGTAGGTCCCCATGAACCAGCTATAGTCTGTGTGGCTTGGGAAGGCGACTCTAACCTGCCCTTTCCAGCTGACTTCAATGAAGTTGATGGCCATTCCCCAGCAGGCGACAATTGTCGCAATGAGCGCCATGTAGGGTGATCTGGCAAGGTAGGTAAAGCTCTCAGCAAGGGGCATCTTCGGCTTTGGCGGCTTCATCTTCGCCTTAGCGGCTGCGATAATTTGCTCATCTCTTAGCACATAGCGCTGCATCCACCAGTAGACGACGATAACAAGGGATCCCCCTATGACAACTGCGCCCATTAGGTAGTTAAGGGAGAGGCCCCAAGCCTCCTTCTCTGGAAGGTGGTCTCCAAGCCTGGCAAAAGTTTTTACGAGCTCTCCTGCGACAATCAAAGCAAGGTTAGCTCCTAGTCCAAAGAGGGCGTAGAACCTCTTGGCCTCTTTGACTCCCGTGATGTCATTGGCAAACCCCCAAAAGAGGAGAGAGAGGACGACGCTTCCCCATAGCTCTGAGAGGATATAAAAAATAGCGTAGGTCCATCGCTCATAGATACTCGCAATAGCCATAAGCTTGATCGGAAGATGCTCATTCAGCCATAGCGCCGACTCTACAGGGTGGAAGAAATGGGGGTTGGGATAGAGTACGGTAGCAAATAGTGCAAAGAAGAGTATAAATGGGAGAATTGTAACATAAAAAAGCGTAGGTTTGCTGAGGATATTACTTAACTTCGAGTAGATAATAACAAAGAGTATAGCTGCGGGAACCGTTCCATAGACCTTTAGAAAGGGGAGGGCATCGGCGCCACAGCTTGGGACAATGACCGCATCTTTTGTTCCTTTTAGAATGGCATAGTTGAAACTAATTAGAAAGAAGATGAGTAGCATCGGAAGGAGCTTCTTTAGCTCGCAGGCGTGTACCGGCCATAGTCGACCTCGCCACTTTCCAAACTCATGGGACGACCCAAACTCACGGGACGGACTGGCCGACACAGACACCTCTTGATCGGTCGCAAAAGAATTCCACCTACAAGATTACCCAAACTTTGCTTTTCTATCTACCTTATTTAATCATTGGCCCTCTTTTTTTTGGCCTTGTTTGGATCACCATTGAAGGGATTCCCAGTTGGGCGTGGGGAGGACGGCCTCTTCTATTTTAAGCAATTCTCTGTACAGATAGTGCAATCTAGTGATAAGATATAATTAAGATCAATTTTTATACCCAAGAGATAGAGAGATTTAATGGAAGAAGAAGTTGGAGGGATCACCCATAGCCTAACCTCGTTGCACTTGACGCTAGGGCTTGCAGAGGAGGTTCATGAACTAGACCGAAGCACGCCCTCTATCGGAGCGATCTCTCTTTCAGCTAAGGGGGCGCTTGCTCTCTCGGGTATGGTCACATTGTGTGGTTTCGCGGCCGTTGGCCTCTCACTAGTTGGCCGAATCAAGGAGCTTTCCGTCTCGGTCCCCCTAATGACAGGCCCCTTTCTCCTCTACTTCGGCTGTTTAGGTTTAACAAAGTCTCTTAATTGGATTGCGGAGGAGCGGTTAGCGCTTCAATCGACTCAGGCAGAGAGAAATTCAACAAAATTAGCAATATCGGACCGAACTAAAGGGTGGACTCCTGGTGAAAACCTAGGCGCAACAGCAACCCTTGAAGACGTAAATAATAAAATTCAATTCTATACCAATAGGTTTTCAGGCCCGGTCAATCGTCCTCGTCCTACCCCTCCGCTACTGAGCTCCGTTGCGCTCGATTGGGCGAAGAGCCTTGTCGGTGCTGGGTCGATTGCCATGGGAGCGGCCCTTATCAGCCTCGCCGCGATCGAGTCGGCTGCCCTACTTATCAAGGGGCCGATTACCCTCTTTGACTGGCCGCTCTTTGATTCACCCCTCACCACAACTAGTATGTGGATGTACGGCTCTTGCTTTATTGGTCTTGGATTTTTGGCAAAAGAAAATGATGAGGGTTCTCGGGTTTCAGAGAGGCTGGAGTCTGTAGGTACATGGGAGCGTTGGCGAACGATCGTTCGGCAAGATATCGCCTTGGGTTACCTAAAACCGAGAAACGACGATAAGAGCCATCTTACGACGCCTGATCTCCCACCTTTTTCCAGGCCTCCAGAGGTTGGGATTGGTGCATCACTGCGCGAGCTCCGTTATGGAATGACCAAAAAAGGGCTCTTTGCCCACCTTAACCAGGGGACCTTTCTCTCGGCAGGCCTTATAGCCCTTCTCTCAACGTTTGTGGTGATCGCCCATCATAGCGGTGATATCCTAGGTCGCCCTTTGATTAACCACCCTGGAACGCTTGGTCAGATCTCGAGCGTCGCTTCCTCTTGCTGTTTTACGGCCCTTTCAGCAGCCGTTGCCCTTACGGCAGAGCCAGGGAAGAATGAGATTCAGGCTGCAAAGGAGAGCAGAGAGGAGGAATTAGAGAGGCGGGAGAGGTTAAAAGAAGAGATCCCCTCCCTCGCCCTAAGGTCTGGACAACCACAGGGGCGAATTCCCTTTGATCCAGATGAGCGTACGGCAGCCTCTCTGCGAGCTCTCCAGCTATTGGGAGGAGCGATTGCGCTATCGGGCGTGGGCCTTATTGCGCTTGTCGCAGCGCAAATTAACGCCGCTATCCGCGGGCAGGGCTCCATTCGTTTATTTAATACGGCTCTTAAGGCCGATCCTGCCTCCATCTGCCAACTTTTTGGAACGAGCTCTTTTACCATTCTTGCGGGTCGTGGGATCATGAATCTTAGCTCAAAGCGAGCTGAGAGCAAGCATCAAGCCGCTAGATGGCGCCACGCTCAAGGTTTGGAAGAGCAGGTCGCCAAGATCCAAATGGGGATTCTTGAGTCATCTCTTGCTGACGAATAACGCTCCGGCTTAACCTGGTGGAATAGAGCCCGCACAAAGCCGTGGCCTGAGGGAAAATGATTAGCGCCGCGTCACCCCACACAGCAACCTCCCATGAGGGGGGTAGATCATCGCCTGTCTACCTCGATCGGCAGACCTATCGAGAGAAGGTGGCCCTCCTTTGCGAGGGGATTGCGCAGCGTTTTCGCCGCGCCATCCATCTTCACGCTCTTTTTCACCTCTCGTTTGCACTTGTCGGTCTCATTGAGCTTCTTCTATTTTCGTTTCTCCTGCCTGTATTTGTGCGCTCCTCACTGCTTGCTGTGAGCTTAGCCGCTCTTTTTCTCACCTGCTTTGGCTACTTTTCCCTGCGCCTCTACCTTGCAGCCAAAAAGCCAGAGAGGATCTCAGAGCTAAAGGATCTCTACCTCTACGCCTGCCGCAACCTCCTTGGCTACCAAGAGGGCGTACCCGAGCACCATCTCGCCTTGGCTAGCAGCGCAACCAAGCTCGCCTCCGAGCTAGAAGATGGCGAATACCTCTTTTATGAGCCCCCACGCCTCTTTAGAGCCGCCTCCGCCTCACTTGAGAAGCTGAGCTGCTTTTTGCACTGGCGCGATGTCCTCTCCTTTCGCGAGCAGCTCCTCTTTGCCGCAATTGATGAGCAGATTCGCCTCGTCAAATGCGAGCCTACAAGCCTAGAGGTGCACGCAGCCCTTGCCAACACCTATGTGATGCTCTCCGGGGTCTATCTCGACCCTCGCAAAGCTGAGGGGTCGAGCGATGATCGTTTTGTCCCTCCGGCCAGATCCACAGATGAGATGAAAACTCTCTTTCTTAAGGCGGCAGAGAGGGCGATTGAGGAGTTTAAGATTCTCTGCGCCTACGCACCCAATGACCCGTGGGTCCACGCCCAGCTTGCCTATAGCTACCGCGACCTTCAGATGCCAAAAGAGGAGATTGGCGAGTATGAGATCATCCTCGAGCTGCGCCCCGATGATCACGATACTCGGTTTAAACTGGGGATGCGCTACTTCCAATGCGGCCTAAATGCCAAGGGGCTCCAGGTCTATGAGCAGCTGAAGAGGGTCTCCTACAAGAAGGTCGATGATCTCATCGCCTTTTACGGCGCCTATGCCCCTCCCTCATTTGAAGATTAGTAGACCCATTTGTTGCGATCTACTAAAGCGTCCCGAACAAACTTCGCCAATCGACTGTGGCCACCACAATGCCAAAGAGGCAGAGGAGGTTCGAGCCCCAGTTCACTCTCTCTTTGTAGAGCATCTGCCCCCAGACATTGCAGATGATGATAACCGTGACGGCAAAGAGGGGAAAGATCATCGCATTCTGCCAAGGCGTTGCGACCTCGGGGGCAAGAATAAGAAAGAAGGTCCCAATGCCATTGGTAGCCCCGCCCGCAATCCCATAGGAGACCTCCCGTTTATTAGGGAGGCGGCGCTCAAAGCGGCAGTAGCTTACGAGCTGCATCAGGGTAGCTGCAACGAAGATCATCGGCATAAACCACTGGCCTTTTTCGGCAGGCAATGGAAAGGGCACAAGAGGAGATAGATCGTAGGGCCCCTTCATCAAAAGCGCTCGCCACTGCAAGAAAGAGAGCAGAAGGGCGTGGAAGGTGAAGGCTAGTAGGGAGAGAAGGACCCACCGTCTTTTGCTGGCATGCGATTCCGATTGCCAGCCCGCCCAGAAGAGGCCAACGACGACAAGAGCTGAGCCCGCAGCATCCCAGGCCGTGTAGGGGTGTCCCCATTGCGTACCAAAGATGAGAGCCATAACGACCCCTGGCACAACTGTTGCTGAGTTCAGCGTAGCAAAGGTCAACCCTGGTGGCCCAGACTCTAGAGCTCGCCCAACGCTCCACATCATGCTGCCTAGGATGACGCCTCCAATTAACCCGAGTACGAGAGAGGGCGTGCTCACTGCGAAGTGGCCTGTGCGCACAGGATTAAAGAGGATGCCTATAATAATTGAGATGGCAAGTTGCACGACCAGATAGGCCCGCGTTGATCCGCCCGCATCGATGCTGCGTCGCATAAAGTAGTTGGAGAGAGCAACAAAGCCTCCCGCTAGCACGATCATGATGATTGCCATGGGTGCGGGGGCTCCTCTCTTGTTGACTTGCAAAGTTCTATCCCAATCAGCCATCCTTTTTCAATGGAATTCGCAAGTTTCTCATTCAAAAGGTCGTAATGCGCATAGTTGCTGGCAAGCATCGAGGTCGACGCCTCTTAAGCCCATCTGGAGATTCAGTCCGCCCTTCGGCAGAGAGGCTTCGAGAGGCTCTCTTCAATATAGTGGCAGGTCACATCGAAGGGGCGCGCGTTCTTGACCTCTTCGCTGGCACCGGAGCGCTTGGTTTAGAGGCCTTAAGCCGGGGCGCTCTTAAGGCTACGTTTGTTGAAAAGGATCCTCGCACCTGTAGGATCCTCCAAGACAATATTGCGGCGCTTCATGAAGAGGGGCAGACGCGCCTGCTTGGAGCTGACGCCATAAAAGCCCTCTCTTTATTGCAAGGTGAGAGGGCGCAATTCGATCTTATCGTTGCTGACCCCCCTTACCACCTCCTTGCACCGCATCAGGGTCAGCTCTCATGCGAGCTCATCCTCCTTCTCACTCGGATCGAAGAGGGGGAGCTTCTAGCCGCAGGCGGGGAGCTCTTTATCGAAGCTCCAGCTGCCAAAGAGGAGCCGGAACCCCCCTCCTTTGGCCGACTGAAGTGGGTTCGCACGCGCCGCTATGGCGGCTCCTTGCTGCTTCACTTTATTTGCCCGGCTTAAAATGATGAGCTTAAACTTACGCGAATGACGGCTACAGGCGTGGCCAGAACCAAAGCGGTACGCCCGTACCGCTTTGGTTCCGGGCACTCCTGTGCCCGTTAAATCACTTACGCTAATCCTTGAGCGATAGCAGAAACTCAGCATTGCTATGGGTCTTTCGCAAACGGCCTGT